>JAZOWH010000104.1:0-4007 GCA_045659165.1 Candidatus Fimenecus sp.
CCTTAATTATTCGTTTTTAAGTGCATCCATATTTAAAAGTATGTCGCTGTCACCCATTACTGCCGGCAACTCGCCATTCCATTTGCTCCACTTGATATAATCAACATAATCAGGTGATTTTGCAAGAGCATCCTGAATAAGTTTGATACTTTCCGCCTCAGCCTCTGCCTGAGTAATTTTCTGCTGTGCCTCAACCTCAATACGAGCAAGGTCCTGTTCAGCTTTTAATGCATTCTGCTGTGCTGTCTGCTTTGCTTCAACAGCTGCATTAAATTCTTCAGAGAAATCAAAATCTACAATATTGAAGATTTCAACTGTAATACCATACTGATTAATCTTCTCTGACAAAGCATCCTTAATCTGTTCGCCTACTGTCTGACGCTTTGTAATAAGTTCTTCAGCAGTATATTGTGCTGTTACTGCTTTAATGCTTTCCTGAATTGCAGGTATAATAACAACTGAACCATAATCAGTACCGACATTTTGGTAAAGGCTTGCAGATGAATCGTCGTTAACATGGTAGTTTACCGCAACAACATATGAGATAATCTGTAAGTCCTTTGAAGATGATGAACCCTCTGTTTCAATCTTCTGTGTACGATTATTCATCTGTACTACCCTTTGGATAAAAGGCATTTTAAAATGCAAACCTTCTTCCAACTCAGTGTCTTCAACCGCACCAAATGTAAGCACAACGCCTGTGTGACCTGCCTGAACAACAGTGAAGCAAGATATTGCAACACCCACAACAACAATTGCACATACAACAATTATTGCTATTTTTACAATCTTTTTTGTATCCATATTTATCCTCCTATTTTTCTTTTCCTATGAAAGAGTAATCAAAAAAACCCATACATAGCGAAAAACCATGTATGAGTCTCATTTACTTATGACACACCGAAGAGAAACTCTCTTGTCCTGACGATGATGTCTCGCATTATTTATTTTGCGGAATTACTCCCTCATATTGATAATTATTATATCATGTACAATATATTTTGTCAAGAAATGACAAAAGGTGTAATAATTTGTATTTGATTTGCTTATGTATTTTTGTGTTTTAAGCAACTCTTGAGCCTTGGATATAACTTAAATCATAATATCTGATAACTGTGAAATGTCTGATAAATTTATATTTTCCATTAAGAACTTTCTTTGAAATATTAACATCACAGAAAGCGATAATTGGTCCCATACAGAATGCTGTAACAACTGTACCGATGCCGATAGGGCCACCTAACGCAAAAGCCACACCTGTACAAAGAAGGTCTGTGATTACCCTGCTCCACTTATATTTAATTTTCACATTTTCATCCATAACAAATCCAAGTGCATCATATGGTGAAACACCAAGTTTGCAATTAAAATAGAGTGATGCTGAAAGGCTTAAGAGAAAAACTCCAAGTGCCATAAATACGAGTCTTGCCACAAATGTAGGTTCTTGTGGTAAGAACTGGTCGTAAATCGCTGTGAAGAATTCACAAACATATCCAACGCCAACCATATTCACGACTGTGCCAAGATTAATAAGTTTTTTTGAAGTAAGTGCAACAAGTAATAAAATCGCACCATTCATACACATCTGGAACAAACCAAAGCTTATTCCTAACTTTGCGCTGATACTCATATTGAGTGCTGTAAATGGGTCAACACCCATTCCTGAATATGAAAAAACTGAAACAGAAAAGCCCATAATAAGAATGCTTAAAAACATTATGGCAGTTCTTTTTGCTCCGTCCTTTTCTGAGATAATATTTATTGGGTTCATGCTTTTGAGAATTTGTGTCATTTTAATTGAATTCGCCTTTTCTTTGTGTATTTTCAACAAAGGATTGCCCTTTGACTTGTCATATATTACTATAACAACTTGCGAATGTCAATGAATTATTGTTAATATTTTAACTTTCTACCTTTGGCACAAATTTACAAAACTAGCCATTCTTTTTTGTGCATTATAACTAAAGTGCAGAGGCACTGATTTAGCATCTCTGCACTTTCTGTTTTTAGAATTCTATAAAAGCATATTTAATTGTTTTTCTATTGAATGTGTATGTGATATAAAGATTGTCGCCCTCTGCAATAATCGCAGGATATGAATATTCAGCAAAAAGATTTATACTTTTCTCGAGTGTTGTAACATCTTCCCATGTTTCACCGTTATCTTTTGAAACAGAGAGAATAAGACGATTTCTGACTTTCATTCCTGCAGGTGTATGAACAAGCCACAACCATCCATTATCTGTTGTAACACAGTCAATACCACTGTTGTTATTCATAAGATTTGTCTTGTAAGCCTCACACCAAGTGTAACCGCCATCAGTTGAGTCAGAACGATAAATCCAACCTGCTTTTGTGCGGAACATTGCGTGAATGTTACCATCTGCATCTTCCCAGAGTGTAGGCTGAATCATACCAACAGTCTTGCCATTACCATCTTTTGCAACAACGAAGTCTGTTCTTGTCCAAGTGTTGCCACCATCTTCGGAAATATCAAAAAATGCTTTCCATTCACCTTGTTCAGATGATGCAGGAGCAATTATTTTTCCGTCTTTTGTAATAAGAACCTTGTTCTTAACAGGACCTCTGCCACCGGTTGTATCCCCCGGTACAAGTTCTTTTGGTTCACTCCATGTTTTGCCATTATCATAAGAGTCAGTATATTTTGTAACCCAATATGGAATTTCCATACCAACTTTATAATATAGTCTGACATAGTCGCCATAATTTACGAGAACAGGGTTCCAATGTGCAACCGGGTCAGATGATGCCATCTGCTGTGGGTCACTCCATTTTTCACCATCATAAATGCTATACCAAATTCTCACATCTGCATATCCTTCTGCAGTACCTGCAAAAAATGCTGACATAAGATTACCATCAGGCATTTTTACAATAGTTGACGCATGTGAATCGCTGAAAAATTTTCTTGCTTTGAAGATTTCACCTTGTTCTATTGTAATTTCAACATCTGATTCATTGTTTCTGCTTCCTTCAAAAACGCTGACAAATCTTTCTACAAAATCAATTACTGAATTAACTCCACCATTTCCCACACATGCTGAAACTTCTGTAGTCCCAAACATACAAAGACAAAGGATGATAGCTATTGATTTTTTGAGTATACTTTTCATAATATCAACTCCCATACATATATTAAAACACATTATGAAATGTGTCAATACAAGTATATAAAAAAGCCTTGAGAATTAACTCAAGGCTTAAATAAATTCGCCCGAAAAGATTTTAGTATGTAATTGAGTAATCCTTTTCAAAGGTAATATCTGCACCAACAGAATGAGTACCAAACATATTAACAACCATCAACATCTTTAATGGAGTTTTATATACTGCGTGAGTCATTCTGCCTGTTTCCTTGTCGATTGTTGCTGTAATTTCACAATTATAGTATTCTGTTGTGAACTCCTTAAGAAGTGAGCCTGCTTTATCTGCAATTTCATGAGTTTCAATAACGTCGCATACTGAACCTACACCTGCACCAGCTCTTGGATTTTTCTCATCCTTGATTTTAAGATAAATCACGTACTCTTTACCGTTATCTTTATAATCTGATTTTACAACATCACTTGCTTTAAGACAGCTTACATAATCCTGGTCAGGAACGATAAATTTATCTCTGATTTCTTCCTTTGTTGCATAAACAATAGGCTCTGTATCGTCTGCCATATATTTATTCATCATAGTTTCTGCAGTTGATTGAAGTGCTCCCGGAACTACAATATCACCAACACTTCTCTTTTCGAAATTCTTAACTACCTTTGTTGCATCTGTCTTTACCTTGTTTGCGCAAGTATTGAAATATGCAACAAGTTCTTCTGTTGATGCAAATGCACCATCCTGTTTTTCGTCCGCATCAGGTGCTCCAACAGTATCATCTGATGGTGTAACAGAAATCTCAACATCCGTAGGAGCATCAACACCACCAACATCTGAATCTGTGAAGTCTTCACTAACTGTTGAATCGTTATTTGTACTCTGCTGAATAT
>JAZOWH010000105.1:0-35155 GCA_045659165.1 Candidatus Fimenecus sp.
ACTACCCGAAAAAATTCAGACTACACTTGAATGTGACACTATCACAAAGAAACTTGCAGAAAAGATAAGTCAAAAACAGAATGTATTCTTTATTGGTCGTGGAATCGACTATCCACTATGCCTTGAAGGTGCTTTGAAATTGAAAGAGATTTCATACATTCACTGTGAGGGTTATGGTGCAGGTGAATTAAAGCACGGAACAATCTCACTTATTGAAGAAGATACGATTGTAGTGGCTATTGCAACGGATGATACACTTTACAACAAAATGATTTCCAATATAAAGGAAGTACGTTCAAGAGGCGCTTATGTTATTGCCGTTGCAAAGACAGGTGCCAAAAATATAATGGAAGTTGCAGATGAAGTAATCTTTATTCCCGACACGATAAAAAATCTTTCACCATCACTTACAGTTATTCCATTGCAGTTACTTGCATATCACACAACTGTCAAAAAAGGTCTTGATGTTGACAAACCACGAAACCTTGCCAAAAGTGTTACTGTCGAATGAAAATTTTATAAAAATTACAACTCCTGTTCATAATATGAATGGGAGTTTTTTGATTGATGAATTGTACATAAAAAAGTAAAGGATGATTTTTGTGCAGTTCAGTAGAGTTGAAATATGTGGCGTTGACACATCAAAAATAAAGGTTTTAAAAGAGGCTGAAAAGATAGAATTACTCAAGAAAATCAGAGAAAATGATGATAAAAGAGCCAGACAAAAGCTCATTGAAGGCAATCTTCGTCTTGTACTTTCTGTGGTACAAAGATTTTCAAACAGAGGCGAAAATCCTGACGACTTGTTTCAAGTAGGATGCATTGGTCTTATCAAAGCAATTGATAATTTTGATATTTCACACGAGGTGCGTTTTTCAACCTATGCTGTGCCTATGATTATTGGTGAGATAAGACGATATTTAAGGGATTACAATCCTATTCGTGTCAGTCGTTCATTAAGGGATACGGCATATCACGCTATGCAGATAAAGGAAAGAATTCAAAACGAGTTTGGTCGTGATGCCACTATTGAAGAAATTGCAAAGGAAATGGAAATTGAGCCTGCAAATGTAATTATTGCTCTTGAATCAATTGTTGAACCTATTTCACTTTATGAGCCTGTTTATTCCGATGGCGGTGACACTATTTATGTTATGGACCAGGTTGGAAGTTCAGAAAGTGACAATGACTGGCTTTATGAAATTGCTATAAAAGAAGCAATAAACAAATTAGGTGACCGTGAAAAACAGATATTGAATCTTCGATTTATGCAAGGTAAGACACAAATGGAAGTTGCAAAAGAAGTAGGCATAAGTCAAGCTCAGGTCAGCCGTCTTGAAAAAGGTGCTATTAAAAAGGTGAAAGAATTTTAAACTTCTTTGTTGCATATTATATATAGGGTGTTTTTATGAACTGTTGCATAACTGATATGCGTGAAAAAGAAGTGATAAATTTAAAAGATGGTTGCAGACTTGGTAATGTCTGTGATGTGGAATTTGATACTTGTTCGGGAAACATTGTAGCAATTATCATTTTTGGCAGAGGAAAGGCTTTTGGACTTTTAGGCAGAGGTGACGACATAAAAATTTGTTGGAATGACATCAAAGTAATCGGTGATGACACCATTCTTGTTGATGCTGTAATTCCTGAAAACTGCATGTGTAACACGAAAGAAAGTCTGTTTGATTCCTTATTCCGACACAAGTAACCTACTCTTGAAATGAAAAAGCATATGTGATACAATAGAAAAAAGTGTACATTTATTGTATCGGGGTGTAAAATCAATGGATAATAAAGTTAAACTTACTATTCGCGGCACAAATTTCTTTATCAATACTGATGAAAGTGTTAATTACACAAAAGCACTTGGTAAGGTAATTGACAACAGACTTTCTGAACTTCTTGAAAGCCACTATCATCTTTCAGTAAGTCAGGCAACTATCCTTGTTGCTCTTGAGATGGCAGATGCAAAGGCTAAGGCTGAAAAGGAAATCAAAGAATTACGCGAACAGATGAAGGAATATCTTGAAGATTCTGCAAAGGCAAAGAGTGAACGTGACTATTACAAACGTGAAATTGACAGAATCAAGACTGAATCAAAATTCAAAAACGACCAGATTAACCTTTTTGCAAACAGTAAGAATGACGATGATGAATAATATTGAAATATTAGCTCCCGTTGGGAATGCCGAAAATCTTAAGGCTGCTGTGCTTTCAGGTGCTGATGCAGTTTATTTTGGATTGGGCAATTTTAACGCTCGTAGAAATGCACAGAATTTTACCGAAGAAACAGCAAAAGAAGCAATAGAATACTGCCACAGTAGGGGTGTTAAGGTACATATTACGCTTAACACCCTTATTAAGGATACCGAAATCAAGGATGCAATTGAGACAGTTAAAACCATCTGCAAAATTGGTGCCGATGCAATTATTGTTCAGGATTTAGGTCTTGCAAAGATTATCAAAACCATCTGTCCTGATATAGAAATTCATGCATCGACCCAAATGACTGTTGGTACTTTGGAAGGACTTTATGAACTTAAAAAACTTGGGTTTAGCAGAGCCGTTTTACCAAGAGAATTAAGTTATGAGGAAATAAAATATCTTTGTGAACATTCCCCTCTTGACCTTGAGGTGTTTATTCATGGTGCATTATGCATGTGTGTATCAGGACAATGCCTTATGAGTGCAGTATTAGGCTCTCGTAGTGGCAATCGTGGACTTTGCGCACAACCTTGTCGATTACCATTCAAGGTACATAAGGGTACAGGACACGATTTGAGTCTTAAAGACTTATCACTTATTGAACATATACCTGAGCTTGCCCAAATGGGTGTCTGTTCATTTAAGATTGAAGGCAGAATGAAACGACCTGAATATGTTAGTGCTGTTGTTTCTGCTTGTAAAAAATCCATAGATGACAATTACACAACACTTGTAAAAAAAGATTTGGCTGATTTATTCTCCCGTTCAGGTTTTACTGACGGATATTATGAAAATACACTTGGCAGAGATATGTTTGGGTATCGCGAAAAGGAAAATGTGCAATCTGCAACAAAAGAACTTTTCGCAAAATACTCATCAATTTATGAAAAAGAACAGTCCAGATTCAATGTAAACTTCACATTCTCGGGCAAAATTGGTGAAAATGCTACTCTTACAGCAGAGTGTAACGAACACACTGTTTCCGTACAGAGTGAAATGCTTTGTGAAGCACCTATCAACAGACCTATTGCACCTGAAAGAATTCATGATGCTCTTTCAAAATGTGGTGGCACTCAATTCAATGCTCAAAGTATTGAGATTATTGGAGAGGTTGATTATTCACTTCCTGTTTCTGCACTTAATTCCATGAGAAGAAGTGTACTTGAATTATTACAGAATAAAATTATGGGCAAAATCGAAAGAAAACTTTGTTCTCCGCCTATTTCAACAAACATAATTTCACGAAACGAAAGAAAATACTATTGTCGATTTGATAATATCAATCAGATTCCTTCAAAAATTGATGCTGATTTAATTTTTGTTCCATTAGGCAGCGACGATAACATTATAAAAGACCGAAAATATGGTGTTGAGTTGCCACATGGTATGTTTGGCAATGGTGAAAAAGTTGAAAAGATGCTCAATGAATCTTCTGCAACCGTTTGTCTTTGTCACACTCTTGATGCTGTTTCTGTTGCTAAAAAAAGCAACAAAACAGTCGTTGCTTCACCATCACTCAATGTGTTCAATTCTCTTTCAATGGATATGACTAAGGATTTGAGAATAAACGAAGTAATAGTTTCAAATGAATGTACTGTTGAGAATTTCAGAAAGATTTCTGCACCTATTCCAAAGGGAATTACAGTTTATGGTAAAATTCCACTTATGCTCACACGAAACTGTCCAGTAAAAAACGGAAAAACCTGTGCAGAGTGTGGTCGACAGAGTGAAATCACCGATAGAATGGGAATAAAATTCCCTGTCAGATGCTTTATGGGATATTCAGAAATTCTTAACTCACGACCAATTTATATGGCTGACAGATTAGGTGAAATTCCCGAATGTGACATTCTTTTCTTTAACTTTACAACTGAAACTAAAGAAGATGTTGCGGATATTATTTCTGCTTATAATGAAGAAAAAAGGCCTGAAGGCGAATTTACCCGTGGTCTTTTATACAGAGGTGTTGAATGATGAAAACTTTGAAGATAAAGAAAGTCAGAGAAAATGCAAAGTTACCTACCAGAGGTACTGTGGGCAGCGCTGGTATGGACCTTTATGCTTGCATTGACGAGCCTATTACATTAAAAAAGGGTGACAAGGCTGTGATTCCAACAGGTATTGCAATTGGTCTTGATGACCCTCATTATGCTGCTTTTGTATATGCAAGAAGTGGGCTTGCTATCAAGCACGGAATCGGACTTCTCAATTCTGTTGGTGTTATTGATAGCGATTATCGTGGTGAAATCTGTGTGGGTGTTATCAAACAAACAGACCCTGAATATACAATTGAACCATTTGAAAGAATTGCACAGATGGTTATTCAGCCAGTTGAGTTGCCTGAAATAGTTGAGGTTAATGACCTAGATGAAACAGACAGAGGTGCAGGCGGTTTCGGTTCTACAGGAACAAAATAAAAAAGGCTCGTAAGAGCCTTTTTTTAATGCAAAATACAGAGTGCAAAATGATTAACGGAAAAAGAAACTATTTTTCTAAAATAGATTTATTTTTTCGTTAGGCAATCTTGCCGAAATGAAGCTGTATGAATATACCGCGAATTGAGAGCAAGGCAGCATAACGGAAAAAGAAACTATTTTACTATTTCATACATTTCACTTGCTGTCCGCTTTGTTGCGTGTTCTGTGACGTTGAGTACTTTGTATTTTGTAACTTTTTCACCGAACTGAATTTCCAAGATATCCCCTTCTTTTACATCGTAAGATGCTTTTACAACTCTACCACTAACAACCACATGACCTGCATCACATACTTCGTTTGCAACAGTTCTTCTTTTAATTATTCTTGATACTTTTAAATATTTATCTAATCTCATAATGTTTCACTCATTTTTCAGGTTATGATAAAAAACAAGGGAGTCAGAACGACTCCCCGATTTTTTACAAAAGTTTAATTATTTAACAGCTGCTTTAAGTGCTGCGCCTGCTTTGAATGCAGGAACCTTTGTTGCAGGAACTGTCATTGTTTCGCCTGTTCTTGGGTTACGAGCTGTCTTTTCTGCTCTTTCACGAACTTCAAATGTACCAAAGCCGATAAGCTGAACTTTGTCACCATTTACAAGTGCGTCTGTAACTGATGCGAAAACTGCTGCTACTGCTGCGTCAGCGTCCTTCTTTGAAATGCCTGCTTTAGCTGCTACTGCTGCTACGAGTTCTGTCTTGTTCATTTTTGTATTCCTCCAAAAAATTTTTTTATCGTTTTTATTTTAAAAAGAATCTTAGTTCTTTTTAGCCAAATCCCATAACTTGTCCAATGTAGCCAAGTCTGTATTTTTCATATCCAAGCCCTGTTCATCTGCCATTTTTTCAACCTTGCTAAATCGGTCAATGAACTTATCCGTTGAGTTTGTAAGTGCTTCTTCACTATCGACCTTAACAAATCGTGATACATTAACAACAGAGAAGAGCAAATCACCAAGTTCCTCTTGGATATTTTCCTGATTCCCCTCAGCATATGCTTGTTTGAGTTCTGCAAGTTCTTCGCTGATTTTGTCAAATGCGCCTTCAGCGTTATCCCAGTCAAATCCAACCTTTGATGCTTTTTTCTGAACTTTATCAGCACGCATCAGAGCCGGAAATTCACGAGGGATTGAAAGCATTGATTCTGTTTGACTTTTCTGTTTTTTTGTGCGCTTTTTGATAACATCCCAATTTTCAAGCACTTGTTCACTTGTTTCGGCATTAACATCACCGAAAACATGTGGATGGCGCTCAATCATCTTTTTGCAGACATCATCGGCAACATTACCCAAATCGAATGTTCCCTTTTCACGCTCAATCTGTGTATGGAAAACAACCTGTAACAAAACGTCACCAAGTTCTTCCAACAGCATATCCTTGTCTTCCTTATTGATTGCTTCAATAACCTCATAAGTTTCTTCAAGGAAATCACGACGAATTGACTTGTGGTCCTGTTCCCTATCCCAAGGACACCCCTCAGGAGAACGAAGAATCTCAACAATATCAATCAAATCGTTTATATCGTAGTGTTCTTTGAATTGAAAATTTTCAATCATATTGCTACCCTCTCATTTTACTCTATAAAACCAAATTTTGCAAGTATTTTTGCAATTTTTTCCCCTTTTGGAAGCATAATTACATCATCTTTTGCAATTCCTTTAGTCAAAAGTATAGAAATAACATATACAATACCACCAAAACCGATTGAAACGGCAAGGCAGAAAAGATTTTTAATTGAGAATTCAGGCAAGAATCTGTTGCAAATTCCGTAAGATGTGTATGCTGCAATACCACAAAGGATACCGCTGAATATTGGTTTTAAGAAAACAGAAAGAAGGTTAATTCTTACTCTTGCTGTTCTTATAAGTGCGATATAGTTAATAGTAACAACAATTACATAACAGAGCACAGTACCAACAACAGCGCCATTAACATTAAGCTTTGGAATTGAAACAAAGATAAAGTTTGCAATAAGTTTTGCAAATGCACCTGCTGAAAGTGAAATAAGCGGTACTTTTGTTTTATCAAGAGCCTGAAGCATATTTGTCATTGGCTGTGAAAGTGCCATAAGGAAAATTGTAAAACCATAGGCAGTAAGTACAGGTGCTGCGATTGAAACACCACTTGCAGCGTCACCGCTTCCGTAGAACGCAGCAAGAATTGGCTGAGCTAATACGCCCATACCGATACCACAAGGCATTGCAATAAGCATTGTCACACGAAGCACTGATTCGATTGAAACTCTGATTGCTCTTTTATTCTTAACAGCCCATGCTGCTGAAAGTGCTGGAATAGCACTGATACCAAGAGTCATTGTAATTGATGGAATCAAGTTTCTGAAGTCAATTGACAATGAATACGCACCATAAAGGAAATTCTTAATATCTCCATCAAGAACACCTATAAGCTCTGTGCTATAAAGATTTCTAATATAATCAAGGTTATTGAGAATCACATATTCAAGACGATTCTGGATTGTGATTGAGTCAATAAGGTTTGTAATGCTGAAAACAAGTGAACTGATTGCAACAGGTATTGCAAACCTTAAAAGTTTATTTGCAACCACATTTGCTTTTTCAGGTTTTGGTGCAGAAATAAGTTCTGCTTTTGTAATTCTGTCACCTTTTACTTTATGAAGAATTATAAGGTAAACAACACCAATTACAGTACCGATAGTAACACCCGCTGCGGCACCTGCTGCGGCATATGGATAAATGGCACTTAATGCTTCACTTTCGTTTGTAACAGTTCTTCCAAAAACAGTAAGTCCTTGTTCAAATCGTGAATAGCCATAGCTGATTACACCCTTTGCACAGATAAGACCAAATACAAGTTTACCTGCTGCTTCAAAAACTTCTGACACAGCAGTTGGTGTCATATTTGAAAGACCATTATAATAACCACGATAGCTTGACATTATACAACAGAAGAATATGGATGGAGTTATTATGAAAACTGCAGGTAGAACATCCATATTTTTTGCTGACATAGCATAAGGGAATGCAAGAATGAACATTGCAACAGTACCGATTATACCGACTATCAGAAAAAGTCGTTGTGATACTTTTCTGATAATCTTCACATCACGATAATTTCCCATAGCCATAGCCTTTGAAATCATATTAGAAATTGCAACAGGAAGACCAGCCATTGAAACTGTATAAATCGGAACATAAAGATTATATGCTGAGTCAAAATATCCTCTGCCCACAGTACCAATCATATTGGAAAGAGGAATTTTATAAATAACGCCAATCACCTTAACAACAAGCGATGCAAGGCTTAATATCAACGCACCATTAAGAAGCGTCTGATTGGTTCTTTTTTTCTCTGCCAAAGTTATCACACCTTTTAAAAACCTAAAAACTCACGAAGTAATGAGTCATCAGGAACTAAATTTTCGTCTATATCTTCAAACTTTTCAAGAGCACTTGTAAGTTTTTGAATATCTTTTTTAAACTCATCTGACACCTGACTGTTACGAAGAAGCTGTAACGCCTGATGTTTCAAAACACAAGGTTCATACAGATGAATTGTATTTGCCTTTATATCGGCATTATCACGATATGGGAAAAGATATTTTTCCTCACCCATTGTGACATTCTTCCAAAGCTTGCAAGTGTTTTCCACACTGCTTGCGCGATATTTGTAGTCACGAATCATTCTGCGAATAAAACGAAGATTTCGTTTACTGAGAATTACATTTTCGTCATAAATTCTGGAAGATACATTTATATAAATTTTAAGAAGCTTACCACGGACTTTTTCCGTAATCACAGGATTAAGTGCATGAAGTCCTTCGATAATTACAACATCTTCATCACCTAATGTGATTTCGTTGAAATCTGTGTCACTTCTTTTACCTGTTGTGAAATCGAACACCGGAGTTCTAACTGTTTTGCCACGGATTAAAGCATTCAAATCCTTTTCAAGTTGTTTCAAATCAAGGGCATCAACAGTTTCATAGTCCTGTGTACCATCGGAAAGATATGGAATATCATCACGATTAAGATAAAAATCATCAAGGCTTAAAACATAGGTTTTTATACCTTTTCCAGAAAGTCCTTCTTTTAGTTTTCGTGCAGTTGTTGTTTTTCCTGCCGAAGAAGGTCCCGCAAGCATCACAATTTCTCTGCCATCTTCTGTAATGATTCTATCCACAATGGAGTCAATGATTTCTTGGTATCTTTTTTCACATTCATTGATAAAATCCCTAGGGCATGACACTGCTCTGTCATTGATATATTCAAGTTTACTATTCAAATTCACCATTTATAATACCTCACAAAAATATTCAATTATTTGTATGTATCATAAAATTCAGATATTCTTTTCTTTCTCTCTATGAGTTCATTGAAACCTGAAATATATTCAAAAGGATATTTGAAATTGAAAATTCGTTCAATTTCGTCACCTTTAGGTGCTTTAAGCTTTGTGACAGCACCGCCACCACAAGAAAGAATTGTATGACATTCTTCCATCATAAAAATATTATAGATACATTCCGTATTATCCTTTGCCCAGCCAACATTTTCAAGTGCACCTGCTGACTTTGACTGACGATACATGTAATACGGATGATATTTTTCATACAACTTATCATAAGTGTATCGTAACATCTGTGAAGCTGTATTTGCATTTTCCACAGCAAGTTTTGGATTATTTTGTCCAATTGTTGATGAACGCTTAACAGCAAGAGTATGAACTGTAATATTTTCGGGGTCAAGAGAAAATGCAGTATCAAGAGAATGACGGAAACCATCAACCGTATCAGTTGGGAGTCCTGCAATCAAATCCATATTGATATTATTGAAGCCCATTTTCCTTGCCATATTGAATATATTAATTGTGTCTTCTGCACTATGTCGTCTGCCAACAGCTTGTAAAACAGAATCGTTAAAAGTCTGTGGATTGATACTGATTCTATCGACAGGACTATTTTTAAGAACTGACAGTTTTTCTTCTGTTATAGTATCAGGACGACCTGCCTCAACGGTGAATTCACGACAAGAATTCAAATCAAAGTTGTTTTTAATTGAATTTATTACAATTTCTAACTGTTCAGCAGAAAGAGTTGTTGGTGTACCACCACCGATATAAATACTTTCAAGGTTTACACCAATTTTTCTTGCAATTTCACCTGTCAGTTTCAGTTCCTCTGCCAAAAGTTCAACATATTGTGGCAAAAGACTTTTTGCCTTGTCATTTTCAACTGAATGAGAAACAAATGAACAGTAACTGCATCTTGAAGGACAGAAAGGAATTGAAACATAAAGGCTGAAAGAATCGGGTTTATTTGTACTTATGATTTTTTCTTCCCAATCTGCAACTTCTCTTGCAAGTTGGAATTTTTCAGGAGAAACAAGCAAATCATTTCTAAAATATTCTTCAGTTTTTTCTCTGCCCAGCTGTTTTTCAGTATTTATAAGGAGTTTTGATGGGCGAACACCAGTAAGAACTCCCCACTTGGGATAAAATCCCGTATATTCACCCATAAGTGCATACACCATTCTGCCCATCTGCATTTCGTTATCGTCACAGAGTGGAGCAGTAATAGTTTTATTAAAACCTTCAAAATTTATTATGACTTTTATTTCATCTGTTACAGATGTGTATAGATGAAAATCATCACATTCTTCATATACAACCTGAATTTTGACATCAGGTATAAAAATTCGAAGAAGTTTTTCCATTTCGTAATGGAACTTATGATTGATTACAAGTAACTTTATCATTTTCTTCTAAATCGTGTTCTCATATAACGGTTGTTTTCACGTTCATAATCAAGAGTTGTGTCACCTTCGTGACCAGGATAAACCTTATAGTCACCTTCTAATGCACCGATTTTTGCAAGTGAACGAAGTTCCTCACGACCGTTACCACCGTAAAGGTCAGCTCTGCCTGCACAAAGTCGGAAAAGTGTGTCGCCTGAGAACATAACTCTATCTTCTTTAAAAAGATAGCAAACACCACCCTTTGAATGACCAGGTGTATGCATAACTGTAATTACTGTATTACCAAGCACAAGCTCTGTGCCATCTTCTGTAAGAATATCTGCATTAACCTCAGGGAATTCGTGACCCATACAGTTCATTTCAAATTCATTCTTACTTATATCGTGAAGCATTTCATCGTCTTCCTTATGGATAACAACCTTTGCCCCTGTATTCTCCTTAACCATTTTCGCACCACAGAAGTGGTCAAAATGCCCGTGAGTAAGAAGAATGTATTTTACATTCTTACCATTCAGTTTTTCAAGTAACTTTTCTTCAGGAAGTGATGGGTCAACAACAGCTGTGTCGCCAGTTTCTTTATCTGTTACGATATATGTGTTTGTTGTAAAACCATCATCCATTATTGCCAAATGCTTTTCTACTGTAATCATATCTTTCTACTTCTTTCTCCAGTTTACTTTTTTCTCCAGATTTCTGAATCATAAAGGATTGTTACGGGACCATCATTGAGAAGCTCTACTTTCATATCCGCGCCAAAAACACCCTTTTGTACATTCTTTACGCCATTTTCAATGAGCTTGTCACAGAAATATTCATACAACTCATTTGCTCTGTCAGGATGAGCAGAACGGATAAATGATGGTCTGTTGCCCTTTTTCACATCAGCACAAAGTGTGAACTGTGAAACAGCAAGTATTTCACCTTGGACATTCTGTATATCAAGGTTCATTTTACCCTCTTCATCCTCAAAAACACGCAAAGTTGATGTTTTTCTTGCCAATACTTCTGCATCAGCTTCTGTATCATCATCCATAACTCCAAGGAGAATAAGATACCCTTTTCCAATATTGGATACAAGTTCACCATCAACGGTTACACTTGCCTTTGATACTCTTTGAATTACTGCTTTCATAGTTTATATTTCCTTTAACGTTCTACACTTAATATACCATCAACTTTTTCAATACGAGAAATGAGGTTCTTCAAGTGGTCAATACCACTGACATTAACGGTAAGCTCAATAATTGTTCTTCCGTCTTTCATATCGTGGGTACTGATGCTTGTAATATTAACACGCATATTTGCAACCTGCATTGCAACTTCTGCCATAAGACCAACTCGTGAAAGACAAGTGAGCTGAAGTGTTGCTTTGTATTCTTCCTTCACATTCTGATTCCAATGTGCATTTACCCAACGAGCAGGCTCGGCACAGTTGATAACATCCTTTGGCACATTTGTACAATCTCTCTTATGAATTGAAACACCGTGACCACGAGTGATAAATCCGATAATGTTGTCACCTGGCAATGGATTACAGCATTGTGAGAATTTGATAAGACAGTTATCAATTCCCTCAACAGTAACACCATCTTTGTTTTTCTTTGAATTATCCTTAACAGTAACAACCTTGATTTCCTGACGGCTCTTATCATAATTTTTCTGATATTCTTCTTTGATATATGGCATCATACGGTTGATGGAAAGTCCACCATAACCGATTGCCGCATAGAAATCATCAACATTTTCAAGACGCTGACGCTCAGCAAGTTTCTTGATAAACTTTTGATAATCCTCGTCAGAAAGACGGATATAATTTCGTCTGAACTCGCGTTCAATTTCAGCTTTACCTTCAATAATATTTTCTTCTCGTTTTTCCTTTTTAAACCAAGAACGAATTTTGCTCTTTGCTTGGCTTGTCTTTACAATATTGAGCCAGTCACGACTTGGACCTTTACCCTGTTGAGAAGACGTAAGAATTTCGACAATTTCACCTGTTTTGATTACATAATCAATAGGCACAATTCGTCCGTCAACCTTTGCACCTGTCATCTTGTTACCAACAGCAGAGTGAATAGCATATGCAAAGTCAATTACGGTTGAGCCAACAGGCACATTGATAACGTCACCCTTTGGAGTATAGACAAATACTTCATCAGTAATAAGGTCGGTTTTAATTGTGGAAACAAGTTCTCTTGCGTCCCCTGTCTCCTGCTGTGTTTCAAGCATTTCACGAATCCACTGCAAACGTTGGTCGAAGCTCTGTTTTCCACCTGAAACACCAAGCTTGTATTTCCAATGGGCTGCGATACCGAACTCGGCAGTACGGTGCATTTCCCAAGTTCTGATTTGCACTTCAAAAGGTGTTCCCTCTTTACCGATTACAGTTGTATGAAGTGACTGTTACATATTTGGTTTTGGTGTTGAAATATAGTCTTTGAATCTGCCTGGAAGCGGATTATACATATCATGAATAATACCAAGGCAGTTATAACAGTCGATTACACTATCAACAATAATACGGACAGCATAAATATCGTAAATTTCGTCAAACTGTTTACCTTGCATATACATTTTACGATAAATACCATGAACAGACTTGATTCGTCCACTGATTTGAGCCTTTGGTACAGTTTCGTGAACTCTGTCACCTATTTTCTGTTTTATACTTTCAAGGAAATCGATTCCTGAATCATTTGATTTCTTTAAACTATCCTCGATTCCTTCATAAGCCACAGGGTCAAGAAATCGGATTGCTTTATCTTCAAGTTCTTCCTTTACGGAACGGATACCGAGACGATGAGAAATAGGAGCAAAAATCTCAAGTGTTTCAAGAGCTTTATCACGCTGTTTCTGTGCTGGCATAAACTGTAAGGTTCTCATATTATGCACACGGTCAGCAAGTTTAACGATAATAACACGAATATCCTTTGACATAGCAAGAAGCATTTTACGGATATTTTCTGCCTGTTGCTCTTCTTTTGCTTCACTTGAATTAATCTGAACCTGACCAAGTTTTGTAACACCGTCAACAAGTACTGCTACTTCTTCACCAAAGTCTTCAACAAGTTGTTCGATTGTGTATGGAGTATCTTCCACAACGTCGTGAAGAAGTGCTGCAACCAAGGATTGCCAATCCATACCCAAATCAACAAGTATGTCACACACAGCAATTGGATGAATAATATATGGCTCACCGGACCTGCGTTTTTGGTCACCATGATACTGATTTGCAATTGAAAATGCCTTATCAATAACCTTTAATTCTTCTTCATTGTGAATTGCCTTTATTCTGTTTCGTAAGTTCTCAAAAAGTTCATTCACATCTACATTTACATTAACAACCTCTGCCATTATTATTCACCGCCTTTCATTTTATTTAACTCGTTAAGTATTTCTGATTGTGATAAATCGGCTTTTTTACCGTCACCATCAAAGAAGATATGCTCATTTTCACAATATATAAGTTTCAATTCACTAAGCACATCAAGGGAAACAAGCATTGTGCAATATCTCTCAACAGGACAATTTGCCCTGTATGTAAGTGTTTCCACATCATAAGTCCACTGTTTGTTATGTTTAAGGAAATTGAAAACGCCAAGAAGAAATTCCCTTGTTGGCATTAAAAATCTTGCCTCGTGAGAACTGAGAGTTTCACCACGTTTATATTTTTCATAAAGTGAACGGGACTTAAAGAAGGTTTCGTCATCTATACCTGAAAAACGAATTTCACGAATCTGAACTGCCGCTTTAACTTCCCCTCTAAATTCATTTTTTTCAATTCTTACTGCAAGGTCAACTATATCATTCTCGCAGAATGGAAATTCGGCAGTTGTAGTTGAAAATTTCATTGCCACAAACTGTGTGTTACCCTTTGTGAATGTAAGTCGTAAATGCTTACCCTCACCAACAGGTTTAATCCCATCAAGTCTTACACCAAAAATACCAAAAACAGGTTGTGGGTTACCTGCACCAAAAGGTTCAAGCTTTTCAAGAGATTCCACCAATGCCGTATCGATATATGCAGGATTAAGTTTACAGTCAAGAAGTAATTCTGGAACTACATTAGGAAGTGTGTTTGCATATTCATTTATGCGATTGAAAAACTCCCCAATATTTTCACGTTTTATTCCAAGACCTGCAGCAAGAGTATGACCACCGAAATGGGTAAGCAAATCTTCACAAGATTTAATTGCATCATATACTGAAAATCCATTGATACTTCGTGCTGAACCCGTACCCTCATCACCGTCAAAGGTAATTACAATTGTGGGTTTACCATATTTTTCTGTAATTCTTGCAGCCACAATTCCAATAACTCCATGGTGCCAATTTTCACCGCAAACGACAATTACACGAGAGTATTTGAGTTTTTCGTTGCTTTCAATATGATTGATTGCTGACTGCATAATTTCTGCTTCTAACTGATGACGCTCACGATTGCACAAATCAACCTGTTCACCAATTTGTAATGCTTTAATCAAATCATCACTCAAAAGAAGCTTCAATGCTGTTGTTGCAGATTCAATTCTACCTGCCGCATTGATTCGAGGCGCTAATGAATATGTGACACCAACTGCATTAAGTTGTCTTTCACTGACACTTGCAATTTGACGAAGTGCATTTATACCGTTACAAGGATTTGAATTAATTTTCGCAACACCATATTTTACAATTGCTCTGTTTTCATCCTTTAAGTCAACAACGTCAGCAATAGTACCAACTGCAATAATATCTGCATATCTGTTTAAAATTTCTGAATAGTCACCTTTTTCCAAAGCACATACAACTTTAAAGGCAACACCTACACCTGCCCAATCCTTGAAATGGAGATTACAATCCTCACGATGTGGGTCAATAACAGCAACTGCTTGAGGTAAAACTTCACCAACCTGATGGTGGTCAGTAACAACAGTATCCATACCGAGGCTGTTACCATATGCAATTTCCTCAACAGCTGAAATACCGTTATCCACAGTAACGATGAGTTTGACACCTTTTTCATGAAGATATGTTACGGCATTTTTATTCATTCCGTAACCTTCGCTGATTCTGTCAGGAATATAATAGATTACATCAGCACCACGAGAAGAAAGATATGAGTACATAAGTGCTGTTGCAGTAACACCATCTGCATCATAGTCACCAAAGACGCAGATTTTTTCTTTATTCTCAATAGCTTTTTCTATTCTTATAACTGCTTGTTCCATATCAGCAATAAGATATGGGTCACAGAAACTGAAATCACTATCAAAAAATTCCTCAACATCCTCATATTCTGTAATTCCACGGGATACTAATATAAGGGCAGTAAAAGGGTCAAGACTATGAGTTTCAGCTACTTGTGCAGCTAATTCTTTATCAATATGTGCAGTCAGCCATTTTTTTCTACTCATCGGTCTTACCCCCTTTAAAAACATAATTTACTAATTTATCATTATATCATTTACTCCTTGATTTTTCAAGGTTTTTATGGTAAAAACAGGGCTATTTTACTGTTGAAAAACATCATATTATATGATAAAATTATTTAGTGACGAAAACTGAGGTGTCGTTATGACAGAAAAAGATATTCAGAACCTTAAAAACATAGAAATTCACGAAAAAAACGGCGTGGAAATTCCCTATCATCAAAGTGTTGTGATTGAAGAAAATGTTACAATCGGTAAGGGTACAGTAATTATGCCTAATACTATGATTTTTTCAGGTGTTGTCATCGGTGAAAATTGTGTTATTGGTCCTAACACCCTCATTAAGGAAAGCATTATCGGAAACGATGTCAAGCTCAACTCTGTTCAATGCTATCAGTCAAAAGTGTTGAATGGTGCTGATATCGGACCTTTTGTTCACATCAGACCTAATTCGGTTATTGGTGATAAAGTGCATCTTGGTAATTTTGTGGAGGTTAAGAATTCTAACATTGACGAGGGCACAAAGGTTTCTCATCTCACCTATGTTGGTGACTCTGACGTTGGTAAAAGAGTCAACTTCGGTTGTGGTACAGTTACGGTAAACTACGATGGTAAAAACAAACACAGAACAACTATCGGTAATGACTGCTTTATCGGGTGCAATACAAATCTTGTTGCCCCTGTAACACTTTGTAACGGTGCTTATACAGCAGCGGGTTCAACAATTACAGAAAATGTCCCTGCCGATTCACTTGGTATTGCAAGAGCAAGACAAGTGAACATTGAGGGTTGGAGAGAAATCAATAAAGAAAGATTTAAAAAGTAAAGGATAAATTATGTTCAACAAATTCAGAAAACAGACAAACACGGGTGCTACCGGCACACATGAATTTCTCATAGTAGGGCTTGGAAATCCCGGTAATAAATATACACTAACAAGACATAATGCAGGATTTTTATGTCTTGATATGTTAGCCGACAAAC
Organism: Candidatus Fimenecus sp.; assembly: GCA_045659165.1. GTDB lineage: Bacteria > Bacillota > Clostridia > Oscillospirales > Acutalibacteraceae > Fimenecus. The sequence goes on from JAZOWH010000105.1 coordinate 16,810, forward strand.
TCGGTTTTAGAATTGACAGACTTAAATATAAATCTCTTATGGCTGACACTAACATCAATGGTCACCGTTGTATTGTTATGAAACCACAGACATTTATGAACAATAGCGGTGAGGCAGTAAGAGAATGTGCATCATTCTATAAAATTCCACCTGAAAAGGTTATTGTAATTTATGATGATATTTCTCTTGATGTTGGTAAACTCCGTATCAGAAGAAAAGGTACTGACGGTGGTCACAACGGTATAAAGAGTATTATTTATCACTTGAATTCAGACCAATTTCCAAGAATCAAGGTTGGTTGTGGTAAAAAGCCACATCCTGACTACGACCTTGCTGACTGGGTGCTTTCAGAATTCAAGAAAGACGAGCAAAAAGCACTCCTGCCTGCACTTGAAAACGCTTGCAAAGCTCTTGAACTTTTGCTCGATAACAACATAGATAAGGCAATGAACTTATATAATAGTTGAGGCGGAGGCAAAAACTATGTCCGCATTTACTGAAGTTATTAAAAATTCAGCAGAATACAAAGGTGTTGAAAACAGCATAAAAAAAGGTTTTCTGCCACAAGGTGTTTTAGGGTTAATTCCCGTCATGAAAGCACACTTAATTTCTGCGTTAACCGGGGGTCTTGAAAAAAAGGCCCTTGTTGTCGTGCCCGATGACGCTACTGCTGTGCGACTTTGTGAAGATTTAAACACATTTGGTGTTTTAGCACTTCATTACCCTGCACGAAGTCTTTCATTTTACACAACGGATTCACAAAGCTATGAATATGAACAAAAGCGAATCAAGGTACTTCGAAGAATGCTTGATAATCGTTGTGATGTTGTTGTTGCAAGTGCAGAAGGTGCTCTTTTATACACTGTTCCACCTGAAATCTTAAGACAAAAGAGTGTTCTTCTTAAAAAAGAGGAAGAAACATCACTTGAAAAGATTATTCTTTCACTTAACTGTGCAGGCTACACAAGAGTTGACGCAGTTGAGGGTGTTGGTCAGTTCTCTGTCCGTGGTGGTATTGTGGACTTTTTCTCACCTGATGATGAAGAGCCAGTACGAATTGAACTTTGGGGCGACACTGTTGATACAATGTGTCATTTTGATGTTTCAACACAAAGACGAACAGTTAATATTGATGAAATCTTAATTACTCCGTCAAAAGAAATTATAATTGATGATAATGATGAACTCATTGACAAAATCGATAAATTAGCATCTTCAATTCGTGGCAAAAGAACGGATATTATCCGCGAAAAACTTTATAGTGACATTGACAGACTTAAAGGTGGTCTGTCTGTTGGTTCTGCTGATAAATATCTGCCACTTATATATTCCCCTGCTACAATTTTTGACTATGCAGAAAACTATCTTCTTTTTGCTGTTGAAACAGCAGGAATTAAAGAAAAAGTGTCTTCTTCACAAAAACTTTTACTTGAAGACATAAAGGCTTGTGTTGACGAGGGTATGCTTTGTAAGGGACTTGACAAATTCAGCCTTACTTTTAATGAGTTAGTTGAAAAATATGAGAATTTCGGTGCAACATACATTGACAATTTCGCAAGAGGAAGTTTTGACACACCTGTCAAGAGTCTTACCACATTTAACGGTAATACTTTGCCAGTATGGAACGGAAAACTTGATGTCCTTATGGAAGACTTAAAGCCTGTCAACACAAATGACAGCACAGTTGTGGTGTTTGCAGGAACTGAAAAAAGTGCAAAAAATCTTGCAGAAGCACTCAATGACGAGAATTTTGTTTCAGTTTACTTTTCACACATTCCTGCACAGTTTCCAAAGGGTGCAGTCTGTGTTCTTGCAGGGTCACTTTCTTCAGGTTTCTCATACAGAAACGAAAAGCTTTATGTTTTCACATATTCCAAGATTTATCAGTCAACATCTCGCAAGAGAAAAACAGGCTTTAAGGCAAGAGATACTATACACTCTCTTGATGAAATTAAAAAGGGAGATTACATCGTTCACGCTGTTCATGGTATCGGTATTTTTGATGGTGTTACACAACTTGAAGCCAATAAAATTATAAAAGACTATATCAAAATCAAGTATGCAAAAAGTGATGTGCTTTATGTACCTGTTACTCAGCTTGATTTGGTATCCAAATATATTGGTCCACACGAAGATGACGGAAAAGCACTTAAGCTCAACCGTCTTGGTGGTGGTGAATGGGAAAAGACAAGAAGCAAGGTTCGTACCGCCGTTAAAGATATGGCTGACCAGCTTATTAAGCTTTATTCACAACGACTTCATAGCGAAGGTTATGCTTTTTCACCTGACATCGATATGCAGAGAGACTTTGAACGCAGATTCCCATTTGAAGAAACTGGTGACCAGTTACGAAGCATTGATGAAATCAAAAACGATATGGAAAAGCCATATCCCATGGACAGACTTCTCTGTGGTGACGTTGGTTTCGGTAAAACAGAAGTTGCTTTGCGTGCAGTTTTTAAGTGTATTGCAGATGGAAAACAATGTGCAATTCTTGTTCCTACCACAATTCTTGCGTTACAACATTACCAGACAATCCTCAAACGATTTGATGGTTTTCCTATTGAAGCAGAAATGTTATCCCGTTTCCGCACTCCAACACAGCGAGATAAAATTATCAAACGAGTAAACGCTGGATTTGTGGATATTATAGTGGGAACACATTCACTTATATCTAAAAAAGTAAAATTCAAAGATTTAGGTCTTTTGATTGTTGACGAAGAACAACGTTTCGGTGTTGCTCAAAAAGAAAAACTTAAAGAGTTATTCCCAGGCGTTGATGTACTTACTCTTTCTGCCACACCTATTCCACGAACACTCAATATGGCAATGTCAGGAATTCGTGATATGTCTGTTATTGAGGAAGCACCGTCTGACCGTTCACCTGTTCAGACTTATGTTGTAGAACACAATATGCCACTTCTTTGTGAGGCTATGGAAAAAGAGCTTCGTCGTGGTGGTCAGGTATATTTCCTTCACAATAGAGTTGATACTATTGACGGTGTTGCAAATTCAATTCAGGAGCAACTTCCTGATGCGAGAATTGCCGTTGCTCATGGTAAAATGAACGAGGAACAATTAAGCGACATCTGGCGTGACCTTATGGATGGTGAAATTGACATTCTTGTATGCACAACGATTATTGAAACAGGTGTTGACGTACCAAATGCCAATACACTTATTATTGAGGATGCTGATAAATTGGGACTTGCTCAGCTTCATCAGTTGCGTGGTCGAGTTGGTCGAAGTGCAAGACGAGCAAATGCATATCTCACATACAAACGTGACAAAAATCTTTCTGAAATTGCATATAAACGTCTTCAGGCAATTCGTGAATACACAGAGTTTGGTTCAGGTTTTAAAATCGCTATGTGTGACCTTGAAATTCGTGGCGCAGGTAATCTGTTAGGTTCACAACAGCATGGACATCTTGCTGCAGTCGGCTATGATATGTATATGAAACTTCTTGGTGAAGCAATAAGTCAACAAAAAGGTGAAAAACCAAAAGAAAAAGAATGTCTTATTGACCTGCAGATTAATACTCATATTCCTAATAAATATATTTCTGCACTTCAACAAAGGCTCTCAATTTACCGACGAATTGCTGATATCCGTTCATTTCAGGATGCGGAAGATGTACGCGATGAACTTCGCGACCGTTATGGTGATATTCCACCATCAGTTGAGGGACTTATTGAGGTTTCCCTTTGTAGAAATACTGCGGCATCACTTGGAATTTACGAAATTGGTCAGCGTGGTGACACACTTGCACTTTATTGTGAAGAAATCAACACATCACTGGTACTTGAAATCTCCTCTGTGCTTCGTGGTCGTGTTGGACTTACAAAAACAGGTAAAAAGAGTATAAATGTTAAAAAGAAGGCTGACCAGGATTCTCTTGATGCACTCAAAGAGATTTTTGCAGCCGTTGAAAGTACGAGGCTTAACACAAAATGATTGGAACAATAGTTAATACTGCCACAATTCTAACAGGAAGTGTTATCGGCAGTTTACTCAAAAAAGGTATTAAAGAAAAATACACAAAATGCCTTATGAATGCAATGGGACTTGCTGCAACAGGTATAGGTATAAATTCCGTTGTGCAGAATATGCCAAAAAGTCAGTATCCTGTGCTTTTTATTGTAAGTCTTGCATTGGGTTCTCTTTTTGGCAATATGATTGATTTAGACAAGCGTTTTAATTCACTTGTTGAGAAAAAGGGTAAAAGCGAGTTGGGAAAAGGACTCTCAACAGCAATCCTCCTTTTCTGTATCGGTAGTTTGTCAATTTTAGGACCTATAAATTCTGCTCTGAATAATGACCATACATATCTTTTTACAAATGCCACACTTGACTTCGTGACAAGTATGGTTTTAGCATCAACTTATGGAATAGGAATTGCACTTGCTGCTCCTGTACTGTTTTTATGGCAAGGCTCGATTTATTTACTTGCAACATTTTTAGGTGAGTTTATGAGTCCTGAGCTTATGTGTGAAATCAGCGTTGTTGGTGGTTTCCTTATCGCATCATCGGGACTTGCAATCCTTGAAATAAAAAATCTTAAAACACTTAATATGCTACCTGCTCTTATAATTCCACCATTGTGGTTTGTAATTATGTGGGTAATCTCGTTATTTTAGTTATAGCTTATGAAAAAACAACTTTCACCTGCACTTGTGATTGCAGGAATTATAAATCTTATCTTATTCTTTACAAAATATTATATTGGTGTTCATACAAACAGTCTTTGCATTTATACTGACAGTATCAATAACCTTATGGATACCTTGTCCCTTTGTCTGGCACTTGTGGGAATTTCATTTATCAACAAGCCGACAACAGACCGTTTCAAATTCGGTTTCGGCAGAATGGAACATATCACAACATTTATTATGTCACTTATTATGACTGTGGCAGGTTGTTCGTTTGCGTATAATTCATTGAGCCGACTTATGACACCTGTGCCTGTGTGGTACTTCACAAAATATGCAGTGATTATTGCATTTACCTGCCTTGTGAAATTGTTATTAGGCGTAATTTTTACAGTAAGATACAAGAAAACCAAGTCAGCCGTTATTAAAACAGTTATGCTTGACTCATATCTTGACTGTGCAATTACATTGATGACACTCGTTTCATTTACACTTTCAAATACTGTTGGATTTGCATTTGACTCAATTTTAGGTCTTGCAATCAGCATTATCATTGCTGTCCTTGGAATTCGTCTTATAATTTCATCAATATGTGAGCTTATTGGACAACGAAATGAAGAATTGGAAAATAAGATTTCACTTCTTATAAACAAAATCAATGAAAACATTCGCATAAATGATATTACAATTCATTCTTATGGTGATGAAAAAGTTTATGTGACACTTAATTTGTCTTTGACTGATAAGGAAATTGACCTTTTATCAGTTCAAGATATAATAAAAAATCAGTTGAAAACAGAGCTTAACTGCAATTCAACTGTGGAATGGGAGGCGTTATCATGAAAAAGAAAAATCGTGGTAAAAAGTTTTTAAAGGTAATGAGCATTATTCTTGCTGTAATTATCATTTTAGGTGTGGCAGGTACTGTTGTAAATGCAGTAGGTTGCAAGGCACAGCTTAAAAATGTTGATAATTTTGATACAGTAAAATATAACAAACAGCTTATACCTGAACAAGACGATGACAATGTATGGACTTTCACAACTGATGAAGATTTCAGAATTATGCAGTTGACCGACGTACATATCGGCGCAGGTTGGATGTCAACAAACAAGGACACAATGGCACTTAACGCCGTTGCATCTATGATTACCGCTGAAAAGCCTGACCTTGTTATTGTTACAGGTGACATTGTTTATCCTGTACCATTTCAGGCAGGTACATTCAACAATATGAAGTCTGCTGAAATCTTTGCAACTCTTATGGAGCAATTAGGTGTATACTGGGTGCCTGTTTTTGGTAATCACGACACAGAAAGTTATTCAAAATACACACGTGCAGATATTTCAGAGTTTTATAGCGACGATAAATGGTCATATTGCCTTTTCAATGACAACTTTGAAGACAATGTTGACGGATATTGCAACACAGTTGTAAATGTAAAAAATACTGACGGCATCATCACACAGTCTCTTTATACATTTGACACTCATTCTTATGTTGACGGCGACTATCTTGGACTTTTCTGGAAATACGACAACATTCACGACAGTCAGGTTGAATGGTATAAGAACAATGTAAAAAAATACAATGAATACAACGTTGAGCTTATTAACACAGGTGATTTTGAAAACAAGGAAGAATTGCTGGAGAAATACTCAACAGTTAAATCACTTGCATTCTGGCACGTGCCTAACACAGAATACCTTGACGCTTGGAATGAATATGTTGAAGCAGGCTACAAGGACACAGAAAATGTGAAATATCATTATGGTGTTGTTGGTGAGACAGGTAAAATGGTTTATTCAGGCCTTTATCCTGACGAAATTTTTGAAACAATGCTTTCACTTGATAGCACAAAGGGTATTTTCGTTGGTCACGACCATCTTAACAACTTCTCTATTGAATATAAAGGCATTCGTCTTACTTATGGTTTCAGTATCGACTACCTTGCATATTCAGGCATTTCAAAGCTCGGTTCACAGCGTGGTTGTACAATGATTACAGTTAAACCTGACGGAAGCTTTGACTGTATCGCTGAAAACTATTATCAGGATAAATACACATCTGTTACTTCAAATGTGAAAGAAGAAGTTACAATGCAAAAATTGAACGAAGCGTTTTAAAAAACAAATAAAAAAGACCTCCCGAGTGGGAGGTTCTTTTTTTGCTAAATGCGGAATGTTGGTTAATAATTTCGAATTGCGATTCAGTTTATCTCATCAAGATTTGCGCCTTTTGTTTCTTTGACACCTTTTGTGAACATAATTGCGGCAACTCCTACTGCCACAACGGAAATTGCAAGACATACCCACCAGATTGGGAATTTAATCATACCTACGATTGCAAGGAGATAGCCTACAGCAAGGCCTATAATCACTAAAAGTCCTTCTGCACCAACTACTGATGCACGGATATCTGTCGGTACTTTTTCTGTCATCATAACATTCATATAATCTCTGCCAATCCAATATGAACCCTGATAAAGTCCTGCGAAGAAACCGATAAGATATGGATTCCAACCACAGAGAATACCTGCTACAAAGAGAGAATATCCAATGATACAGGTAATTGAAAAGCCTGTCACAGTCACCTTTCTTCCAAGTTTATCTGCAATAAAACCTGAAAGGAATGTAATTGTTGCATAGACCACAGGAACCATAAAAAGAGCCTTAGTAATATCACTTGTACTCATACCTACTTTGTGCATTGAAGATTCAAAATAGAGGGCAATTGCAGGCATTGCAGAGTCGAATATAATGTGTGAAATAATAAGATTTTTTGTATCAGAATTTGAGAAGATGTATTTCACGCCATTAAAAACACCTGACTGATTTCGTTGTGCTTCCTTCTGTTGCTTTTTGAGTTCTTTTTCTGCTTGTCTTTCTTCGATTGGTCGTGAAAGATATTCAATTCTTTCATTTATAAACACCTTTGTATCCTTTGCAAAGATTACAACGAGTAAAACTGCAATAAAGCCGATGACAGCAGGTACTAAAAAGATTTCACGCCATTTTGTAGCATCGTCACCCATAAGTGCATCACGAAGTGCAGGAATAAGAATAACACCTAAGATTCCGAAACTCTTTAAAAAGCTGTAAATTTTTGCACGATGTTTGTCCGGTGCTTCTTCAAGGATATAAATAATCTGGATATCGTGTCCCATAAAGAAGCTGATGATTGCAAAGCCAACAAGGAACATTATGTAGCTTGATGAAAGGTGTATTACAAGAAGACCCAAAGCCATACCAAGCGTTGAAATGGCAAAGAGCGGTTTTCGTCCCCATTTGTCGGCAAGTGCCTTATAAAACGGTGTAAAAATTCCTAAAACATAGGTGAAAACACCCACACCTGAATGAAGCGCAAGGCCTTCCTGAAATGTGTAATATTTACCCATAAAAGGATTATTCACAAAAAACTCTGTAACGAATGACGACTGCACTGTAACAGTAAGGTTACTTGTTACCTCGTCAAGAATATTTACGATTGCAATAAGAGCGAGTAACACAAAAAAGTATTTGCTACTAGTCCCCCTGCTTTGCATCTTTTTTAATCTTTTAATTTCTCTTTGTTCAGCTTGTGAGATTTTATCTGCTGTTTTCATTACCAAATCCCCTTTCAGTTATATCTCAATTATAAGAAATAAAATAAGACCTGTCAACAAAGACAGGTCTTTCAATTTGCATTATTTTGATTTATTAGCCCTTAAAACCACCGTTGAGTGTAACAACAAAGTCAACAATTGCAGTTGCCTGCTGAACAGGTACTGTCATACCCAAACCTGAAATTGTCATATTGTTAAGAGTGATATTTACATAATAACTCCAAGTACCGTTGATAATTCTGCCGTTACTGTCAATAGCAACCTTAAGTCTTGGGTTTTTGTATTGAAGTGTACAATCCTGGTCAGCAATTTCTGCAGTCATACCAAGTGCTGAGAATTGACCAACAACTGAATCAATATCACCAACAACTGAAATAGCATGGCCAACTGAACCACTGTACATATTTCCGTTACCCTTATCAACCTGTTCCTTCATAACCATTTCGATTATGATGTTGTTGCCGTTCTTGTATGCTCTTGCAGCCTGAACATCAGAAACAGAAAGATTCTGATGACCACCTGTAATACCTTTAATATTCATTGAGTTATTACTGAGTGCTTTTGCCATAACGCCTTCTGCAAAGCTGAGCAATGGAGCAGCTATACCAGGTGCATTAAGTGAATTAGCACGAAGCTTCATATCCTGATATGAAGTTACTGAGTTATGAGTTCTTCCTGCCGCATGTCTATATGTTTCAACAATTTCTGCAGTTGACCACTTTGTAGGGTCAACAGTTGCCTGTTGATTATTATTCTGCTGATTGTTGTTCTGCTGAATATCCTGCTGACTATCCTGCTGGTTATAATTTGGTACAAAATCATTATACTGACCAGCACCTTCAACATCCTTCAATTCAATCTGGCCTGATTCAATAAGGTAATTATAATATTCGAACATCTGACTACAATATTCACATTCGCAAGTAGGAACACCATTCTTGTTCTTATTTGATGAAATTGCAAAAGAAATTGAGAAAACTGCTACAAAAAGAACTACAACTGCTAAAACAATAGCAATGATTTTCTTTGTTTTATTTGACTTTTTAGGTGATGCAGGTTCTGTTGGCTGAACAGGCTGCATTGGTTCCATATGTTCCATAGTTATATCCTCCCGACTACATATATGAATTTATTTTACTATATTTACACTTCTTTGTCAATGAAAATGCTAAATACTCCATCAAGGCAAACAAAAACACCCACTTCATATAATCACCACAGAATTATGGCAATCTCAAAAAGTGAGTGTTATTTTTTATTTTCCTATTTCAATAATCGCTTTTTCAAATTCATTATAGAATTCTGTTACAATTTCCTTGTCTTTTTCAGTACCAAAGAAACTGATTGAAATATGCAAATCGCCATTGAAACTACCTATTGTTGCAACTGCACAAGGCTTACGCTTTGCAGCACCTGATGCATACATATCCAAAGGCTCATTTCCTTCCATTGAGAGCAGCTGTGTCTTTACAACACCAAGGTTGCTGACTGACAATGACGGATTACTGTAGCACATTTTAATAATCGGTTCAGCCTGTGCATAAACCATTGATTTATATGCAAAATCCAACAATGGTACACCATAAAGCCCCATAAACTCGTCATTCTTATAATTAAGACCGGCTTTTTTTACTGCTTCAAGTGTCTGAAGAGGAGTTTCACCCACCTTATCAACTGTACAGTTAATAAATGAAACCTCGTTTGTATAACCAAGTTTTGCTGGATTTTTGATATATCTTCTCAAATCCACAGCAGTTGTCACATTAACAGCACTATCCCCTCTCAATGAAGCAAGTTTTCTATAAGCAGACATATATGCAGTTATCAGCAAATCATTTCCGCTACATCCTGCTTTTTTAGCAACATTCAATGCAGGTTTAAAGACTTCACCACTAATCTTTTTGCGTGTCAGAATGGGTTTATCATCTTTATTTTCAGGTGTATAAGGGAAAATATTTTTCACCTTTGATGCAGGGTTTGTAAAAAGAGCTTTTGCCTTTTTACGTTTCTCTTTCTCAAAATCACCATACACCTGGTCAAAATCTCTTGGTCCCTGACTGTAATCAATAGGACTTATACCTTTTTGAACAAGGTTTGTATAGTTACGGCATATATCAGCAACAAAAGTGAAGAAGCCTGTACCGTCAACGCACATATGATTCACAAGATAACATACAGTTGTTTTACCGGAATCATAAAAAAGATGAACCTTAAGCTGGATATTACTATCTGTTGGAATTTCCTGTGTAAAGAAAGCATCTCTTTTTGAAATAGTTGGTTCTTCCTCAGATGATGTTACAACCTCATCAATATGATATGGCATTGGCTTCCAATATGGTGAAATCGGACTATAAACCACTTTAGAACGGAATATATGTGCCTTTTCCAACAATCCCATAACCGCAGTTTTATAATTTCTTTCATCAACTATATAGTCATAGACAAGCTCTAGTCTTTCCATTCTATCCATGTATTTACGACACATATAATTGATTTTATCAAGCAATTCGCAGGATATTTTTTTAGGACGTTTACATAATTTTCCGTTTTTAATTTCACTTTCAATAAGGTCAACACAGAATTTTTCGTTGTCTGCACCACTTTCAACAAGTTCTGAAAGTCTTGCATTTACTGCTGAATTATTTACTGAAAGTTGTTTTAAAACTTTATCACAATTCATTATGATTTGCCCCTTAGTCAATTACATGAGACAAGAAGAATTCTCTTCTTTCATCACTATCAATAACCTTGATTGGCTTAACCTGATTAAGGTTTGCACCACGAGCTCTGAGTACCTCACGATAATCGTCATATGTGCCGTGACGAAGGAATTTAACTTCACATTTTCCGAGAGCACCACTATCGATAAGTGGTTTAACAGAAACATTACCCTCGCAGAGTTTTTCTTCAAATACTTTTGTATATCTTTCCCATTCACTCTTTGACACAGGCTTTGCAGTTTCAACAAGAAGTGCATAGTGTCCTGGTGAAGTTGTACGGTCAGGATAAATGCTATAACCGATAAATGTTTCATTAAGTTCTTCACACATATTTGCTACGATTTCGTCAAATGCCATTGAACTGATTTTTTCACCACTGATATTTGCAATCTGGTTAAGTCTGTAACAGAATGTAATTTTTGGTGATTCGTGGTAGAAACCTGTTACACGAATTACGTCTTCAATTCTGTAACGATAGAAACCACTTGTATTTGTAAGAATGATTTCATATTCCTTGCCAACTTCAAGGTCCTTGATTGTAAGAAGGTTATCATAATCATCTGAATCAATAGGACGGAATTCGTAGAAACCATTCTGTGGAAGCATTACATATTCAAATGAATTGAGTTCAATTGGAACTGCCATCATTGCTTCTGTTGCAGCATATCCAAGATAGTGAATAGCCAAGTCATCACCAAGATATCTCTTGAGTTTCTTTTCATAGAAAGCAAGAGCACCTGTACCCATACCATACATCCATGAAACGTTTGGCCAGATTCTTGGCACGATTGGTGATACGTCAAAGCCTTTACGGAATTCTGCACGAAGTTCTTCAGCTCGTTTTGGATTTGGTTTGAGTGACTTCTGAAGTTTTACTCGCATTTCATCAGGACATCTTATACTGCTGTTGATAACACCTTTTTCAATATCGTCACAAATCATTTCCCAATTTTCTTCTAAATAGAAGAACATAGATTCAAGTGTTGTGATGAAAATTGTACCAAGATAACTTACATTTCTGTGCTGTAAAGCAAAGAGTAATTTAAGGTAATGTGAATCATAATCAAGGTTTCCATCAGCAAACTGTAATTCTTTAGGTGATGTTCCAATGAATGGAACAACAGGCTTAATATTAAGAAGTGGAATTGAAGAAAGACAACTTACTGTTTTTCCACTATCAAGTTTACGACAGTTTACTTCCGCAGTGAGCAAGCCCTTCTGTGGTGGCATTTTTTTGCCCTGTGATTTGAAATACTTATAAGCACAACCAACAGGTGCACTGAAACTGAAACACTGACAAACCCATTCAGCCCATGCTGAAAGTGGTACAAGTTTTGACTTACCTGTACTACCTGATGACTCTGTAAATCTACGTACAAAAGCTGCTGTGTTAAGGTTCTTTTCACCATTTGCCATTCTTTGTACATACTCGTCATAATCATAGTAGTTTGTAAGTGGAACAAGTTTTTTGTAATCTTCGTAACTATGTACATCAGCAAAATTGTTCTTTTTGCCGTAAACTGTATTCTTGTTCTTTTTCATCAATGATTTCAACACAGTTTCCTGAACTTTGTTTGCATTCTTGGCATAGATTTCCAATTTAGCAAGTTCCATTCGTCCAAGCATAATACCAAAATTGGTGTTCATTCTAGCTAATATAGGATTCATATTAATCACCCCGAAAAATTATATCTTAATTTTAAAAACCGCCACCAGTTGTTACAACATAGTCAATATCACCTGATGCATCCTCAACGAGAACTTTTTCAATCTGAAGACCTCTTACAGTAACACTGACAACATAACTCCAAGTACCTTTTTCAATAACACCCTTTTCATTAATCTTAACCTTCACCACAGGGTTCACATAATGAAGTTCAACAAACGCATCTTTAAAGTTGATTGTCCATGAAGGGAAATTATCAGCAACAACCGCAATGTTACCAACAACAGAAATTCCGTGACCTGTTGTACCCTTGAATGTATCACCATATGCGTCATCTTTCTGCTCAACCATTGTCATTTCGACAATTGTATATTTACCCTCTTTATATGCCTTTGCTGTCTTTACATCAGATGGAACAAGGTCATTATAGCCACCTGTGATACCATCAAACTCAATTGAATTTGCTTTAAGTGCAGCTTTCATAATAGGCATTGCGAGTTCAATAAGGAATTCCAAAGCACTATTACTGAGTTTAACCTTTATTCCCTCATCCATTGTCATTTTCTGAATTGACTTAACACCTGTTGAGTTGTTAGCTGCTTTTTTGTAGTAATTTACGATTTCAGCCTTTGTCCATTCAGCAGGATTCTTTGGAAGTTCACGTTCAGGTTCTTTTGTATCTTCCTGATTTTCGCTATCCTGCACCGCATCATCTGTTTCAACACCAGTCTCTGTGTTCTCATCAACCATTTCGTCTGATACGCCATCATTTGACACAAACCCATCATCGTCTGTACCAGGTGCATCATCTGCAATAATAAAATCTGAACCAGTCTGCTCAAGTTGTTTCTGAGCTGTTGATTTACCTATAACAAGGACTCCCATTGCAATAGCAACAGCAAGGACAACAGCAAGAAAACTTGTAAAACCTGAAGCTGCCTTTTCCTTCTTCATTTTATTAATTTCCACCTGTTCCGGAGTTAAAGGTGTTTTTGATTTTGCCATAACAAAATTCCCCTTTTAAATACAACTTTATATTTAATCATTTTACCCCTTTTGTGTTCATTTGTCAACGAAAAACATTGTTGTATACCCTTCATTTTGCACTTTGCGCTTTGCACTCTGCCTTTTGCATTAAAAAAACTCCCTTTCGGGAGTTTTTCTTAGAATCCGCCACCTACGACGATTACATATTTCATTATTGCATCTGCTTTATTAACCATAATTCCGCTGATTTCAAGATGTCTGATTTTGATGTCAGCATTATAACTCCATACGCCTTTTTCAATGATACCCTTATCATTGATTTTAACCTTAACTGTTGGGTCGGCATAACGGATTTTAATATCTGCTTCCTTGTATTTAATATCAAACTGTGGGAACTGGTCAACTGCTGTTGCGATATTGCCAAGAACATTGATTGCGTGACCAACTGAACCTGACTGAGCATCACCATACATACCGTCTACTTGTTCAACCATATACAACTCAACGACTGTATAGTTACCCTGCTTATATGCCTTTGCAGACTTTACATCAGATGCCTGAAGCTTTGTAAAGCCACCTGTAAGTCCGTTATAAGTCATAGCGTTATTCTTAATAACTGTGCTGATAGCAGGCTTAATCATATTAAGGAAGAAGTTAAGAGCTCCATCACCATCGTTGACAACGAGTTTTGCAAGTTCCATTGTCTGTGATGATTTTACAGTAGGATGAGTTTTGATTGCAGACTGTTTATAATACTCAACAATCTGCTCCTTTGACCACTTTGCAGGGTCATCAGGAAGTTCTTCTTTTACTGTTGTTGATTCGACTTCCTTATCTTCTGTATCTTCTTTGTCATTTTTATCATCAACCTTGTCAGTTGAAGGTTCTTCTTCACCTTCTTCAGTTGAAGGTTCTTCTGTCACAGATTCATCAGTTGAAGGTTCAACCTGAACATCGTCTGAATTTACAGCTTTATCCTCTGTTGTGCTTTCTGTATTCACATCAGTTGTAGGGGTCTCATCATTGTTACCACCACAAGCCACAAAAACAAACATCATTGACAATACTAAAAGAATAGCAATTATTTTTTTCACAATATCAGCCTCCCTAAATATTGTATACAATCATACTACAATAATTCATAATATTTGTCAACGAGAATTACTGAACAGATTCTATCATTTCCACAAATGATTTCACAAAAACTGAACCCGCAGTTCTGCTAACGATATTTACTTCCTCATTTTCACCGATTAATGAGTGGTATTCATTGTCACGAAGAACATATCCTGCCTGGTCATTACAAAGACCATAAACCATTACATTTGGAACATCTATAGCATCTGTCAATGGCGCATAATCCCATGATTCACCTGTCCATGCTGCATCTCCTGATTCAGGTCCACCAAAGATAAGCATAGGGTCAAACTCACCTGGACACATAAAGACACCGACTTTGTTGCCGAGTTCCATATATCCGATTTCAGTAACCATTATCTTCTTCAAGCCATCTTTCACAATTACTGGTGTAAGAATATCCTGACGAGCAGCAAGAGTGAGTATTCCGTTATCAACATTCAAATAAACTTCTTTGTGTGCCACATTGAGTACAGGCTCAAGCTTAATATCATTGTTGATTTTAATTATCTTATCTGCAAGTGCATAACCGTAGCTTGTGATATTTTCAATATCAGTTGCACCATCTTTGTTTGTCAATTCTTTTTCTTGTCGGATTGCAAGTTCAGCACCGATTACATAAACTACATTTGCACCAGCTTTTTCATTAATTGCCTTTTCAATATAGTAAGGATAGTCGGCAGTAAGTTCATCAGGTCCTGCACCCATACCTGTACAATGCATTGAGCCCTGAAGAATCCATGTTTCTTTTGAACCATCTGCAGGTACGAAACGAAGTCTGTGCATATTTGAGTCAAATGACCAAGGGTCACGTGCATCACGCATATATTCACTTACATCTGTGTAGCCATAATAAAGGTTACCTTTTTTCATATCCTTGATTGCACTTTCAACACAATCAACTGTTTTTTGGAAAAGGTTATCCATAAACTTTTGATTCTTTACAACCTTATACTTATTAAAGATACCACCTAATGCAGCGTTTGATGTATTGATAATAAGACCTGATAAAAGTGGAATATTCATACCAAGAGTATCAATACATGAATGCTGATGTAAAACAGAAACATTTAAACTGATTATATTATTGTTAGCAACAGCCTGTTCAACCTTGTTACGGATTGTCTGGACATCCCCTCGTGAAAGTCCAAAACCATCAATAACTGCATGAACCACAATACCGCTTACACCATCACTTACAGCGTAAACTCTTACTCGTTGGTCATCATTGATTTTTTTAGGCACTCTACCTTCAAACACCTCAAGTGACCCTGCAAGGAAATATTCCCCATTCATAATGTCAAGGCCCTCAAGGAGTGATGCTCCTGCATAACCCATATACCATGCTGAATCCTTCTGTGTGTTTTTGTCAAACTTCTTTTCGCCTTCATAAAAATTATTAGCTTCGTAATCTTTAAGTTTTTCCCAATCCCCGTCATACCCAGGCCAGAATACATTAAGCACAGTAAGAATTCTGTGGATAAGCACATCAAGGCAAAGATTAAGAGAGTTTTCAATATTGATAGTTTCTGTCTTTACAAAAGCAGAAACAGGCACACTGAAAACTGAAAACATCATAACGAGAGAAAGGACTATTGCGAGAATCTTTTTTGTCATAAAAACTACCCCTTTTAATTTATGTTTTCTATTATACATCCTTTTATAAAATTCTTCAATAAGAAAGTGACAAATTTCCTTAAATGTAAAACTTTTACACAATTTTTCAATGTGTAAAAGTTAATTCGATTTCCTTGACAACTGTCAATGAATATAGTAAAATTTGCATTGACATGTGTCAAAAGAATTTTTTTTCGACACTATCTGAGATAAATGTTAATTATTTTTAATAAAAATCAAAGAAAGGTTTAATTGAGGATATGAGTAAACCACAGCTTTTAACAGTAAAAGATATCGTTAATTTTGCTGCTGAAAAATACGGTGAGAAAGACTTTTGTAAGTTTTTCCGTGACAGCGAAATCGAAATCAAAAATTTCAGCGAATTCCGTGAAGATTGTCTTGCTGTTAGCAGATACATAAAAACTATTGAAAAAGAAAAAATGCACATTGCATTTATCGGCAAAACAAGTTACGAATATATTGCTTGTCTTACAGGTATGATTTGTAGCGGTAATGTTGTTGTACCATTTGACCCTAATATTTCTGTGGAAGAAGCTTGTCAGCTTTTTGACGACGCTGACATCCAGATGCTTTTCTGTGAAGAAGAATTTTTAGGTAAAGCAGAAGAAATCCAGAAAACATATAAGGGCATCCGTCAGGTTGTATCTCTTGGTGACTGGCACTGGTTTGACAACATTTTCAAAACATATTCTGCTGATTCAGAATATGCTCACCTTTCAGATATCGAGATTGACCCATATGAATGTGCATTGATTATCTACACATCAGGTACAACAGGTGAAAGAAAGGGCGTTATGCTCACTAACCACAACCTTGCATCTAACTCATGTTACGATACATACAAGGCTGCTGATGGTGAGGTTTGTCTTTCAGTTTTACCTATGCACCATGTTTTCTGTTATGCATGTGACGTGCTTAAGGTACTTTATGACGGTTCTGCAATTTGTCTTAACGGTGCACTCACAAACATTTACAGAAACTTCCTTATATTTGAACCAACAAACACAAGAATCGTTCCACTTCTTTGTAAAGCAATTATTACAAAAATCAAAATTCAGGAAAAGAAACATCCTGAACTTTCTCCTCGTGAAGCTGCTGAGCTTGTTGTTGGTAAGCGTCTTACAAGATTCATTGCTGGTAGTGCTTTCTTAAGTGGTGCTTTAATTGATGAATTTGCAAAGTACGGAATTACTGCTCGTCAGGGTTACGGTATGAGTGAATGTAGTCCTCGTATCACAACATCTGACTTTTCAGAAGATAATAAATATTCAAATGGTGTTCTCACAGGTGTTGACGATGTAAGAGTTGTTGACGGTGAAATTCAGGTTAAGGGTCCTTCAGTTATGAAAGGATACTACAAAAAGCCTGAAAGAACTGCTGAGGCATTCACAGAAGACGGATATTTACATACAGGTGACTTAGGTTATATTGAAAATAACCACATCTACCTCGTTGGTAGAAAGAAAAACCTTATCATCCTTTCAAACGGTGAAAACATCTCTCCTGAAGAACTTGAAAACAAGTTTGTTGACGACGGAATCGTGAAAGAAATCGTTGTACGTGGTGAAAAGGATACAATCATTGCAGAAATTTTCCCTGATAATGACCTTGCTAACACATTGGGAATTACAGATATTCCTGCTGAAATCAGCAAGATTGTTGACAGAGTAAATACAACTCTTAACACAGACAGACAGATTCATTCGTTTGTTATAAGAGAAACTCCATTCGAGAGAACTTCAACAGGCAAAATCAAACGTGCACAATTTAACTTTGCGGAGGATGAAGCAAAATGATAGAAAAAACATTACCAGATGGCAAAGTTGTCAAAGCGTATCCTATCTCAAACTCACAGAAAATGATGTTCTTAATGTCACTCAAATACGGTTCAGGATATCCTGTTAACAACATCGGTTGCGGTTACTACTGGCAGGGTGAAATG
>JAZOWH010000106.1:0-4965 GCA_045659165.1 Candidatus Fimenecus sp.
AGACTTACTGACACAGTTGCATATTCAGTTGAGGACCATCCATCAACAGAGTGCTTCGGTACTTATGAATACGAAGGTGGCGGATATTACGTTGAATATCTTGAAGGTATTTATGTAGGTTACCGTTACTTTGAAACATTCGCAAAAGACAAGGTACAATTCCCATTCGGCTATGGCCTTTCATACACAACATTCACAAAAGAACTTGTTTCTTATAACATCGGTAAAGATGTAATCACAGTCGATGTTAAGGTTACAAACACAGGTAATGTTGCTGGTAAAGAAACTGTACAGATTTATTACTCTGCACCATATACAAAGGGTGGTATTGAAAAGAGTGCTATCTGCCTTGGTGGATATGGAAAAACTGATATGCTTAAGCCAAACGAAAGTGAAACAGTTAAAGTCGAAGTTAAAATCCGTGATATGATGTCTTATGACAAGAATAACCTTGAAGCATGGATTTTAGAAAAGGGTGATTACAAAATTATCCTTGGTGAAAATGTACGTGAGCACCTTGATTCATTCACATACACAGTTAAGAAGGATGTTGTTGTTAAAAAGGACAATGTTTCAGGAAATGAAATCAAGAATCTTTTCGATTTTGCATATTCAGGTTTCACAGTTCTTTCAAGAAAAGATGCTAAAACAACATATCCAGTTGCTAGAAAACTCACAGCAACTGAAGATATTTTAAATCCTGATAAACTCCCTGAGCCTACAACTGAAGGTGAAGCACCAAAAACAGGTGTTAAATATGAAGAGCCAATAATGCTTCAGGATGTTTATAAAAATCCAGGCCTTATGGATGCATTCCTTGACCAGTTGACAGTTAACGAAATGATTACTCTTGTTGCACATAGTGGTTATGAAACACAAGGAATTGAAAGACTTGGTGTTCCAATGACTTATGACAACGATGGTCCATCTTGTGTTAAGGGTGCTCACGGTCAGACATACTTTGATTGTGGTACTGCATATCCTTGTGCTACTGCAATTGCTTGTACATGGAATGACGACCTCGCATTTGAAATGGGTAAGAGTGCCGGTATTGAAGCAGATGCAATGGATACAGACATCTGGTATGCACCAGGTGCTAACATTCACAGAAACCCTATGGGTGGCAGAAACTTTGAGTATTTTTCTGAAGACCCACTTGTTGCAGGAAGAATGTCAGCGGGTATCGTTGCAGGTGCAAAATCAGAAGGACTTATCACTACAATCAAGCACTTTGTTCTCAACGAGCAGGAATCTCATCGTAACGGTATTTTTACTTGGGCTGATGAACAGACTCTTCGTGAAATCTATCTTAAAGCATTTGAAATCCCTGTAAAAGAAGGTGGATCTGACGGTATTATGTCTGCTTATAACAGACTCGGTACTGACTGGTGCGGTGGTTGTTCCGAACTTCTTAACGACCTTTTAAGAACTGAATGGGGTTATACAGGATATGTAATCTCTGACTATTCAAGCAATATGACAGGTTCAGGCTATATGAGCCCTGTTGTTGGTGTTTATAACGGAAATGACACTATGCTTACAGGTCTTTGGCTCCTTAGCAAGCCATCACATGTTATCGAAATGAAAAAGGCATATAGAAATGACCCTATCGGTTTCGGTACTGCTCTTCGTGAAGCTTGTCGTAACATTATGATTGTAAAAATGAAAACAAAGGCATTCCTTGAGCCAAGTGAAGACGCTCCTTATCTTACTGACCTTTTCATCAAGCCTGATGAATGGGAATCAACAGAACCAAAAATAATTTCAACAATCAAATATGTTGTTAGTAATGTAGTTAACACAGTAATTCTTGTTGTAAGAATTATTATGTAAACAATTTCAGACGGTAGTTAATTCTACCGTCTTTTTATTTTAACTAATCTATTGAAATTCCTAATTAAAGAGTATATAATTACTTTGATAAAAATATAACAAATCGAAAGAGGTTGTTTGTATGGCAAGATATGCTATTTATGGTGCGGGTTCATTAGGTACTGTACTTGGTGCATTTATTACAAAAAACGGTGGTCAGGTTGACCTTATCAACCGTAACAAGGCACATGTTGAAGCTCTTAATACAAAGGGCGCTAAAATTATCGGTACAGTTGATATGTTAGTTCCTGTAAAGGCAATTACACCTGATATGATGGAAGGCAAATATGATGTTATCGTTCTTCTTACAAAACAGTTATTCAACAAGGAAGTTGTAACAATGCTCAAGGATTTCCTTACTGATGACGGTGTTGTTGTTACTCTTCAGAATGGTATTCCTGAACCAGGTATTGCTGAAATTATCGGCACAGAACACACAGTGGGTTGCGCTGTTGAATGGGGCGCAGCACTTATTGAACCTGGTGTTTGTGAACTTACAAGTGATAAGGACTCACTTTCATTCCATATGGGTAAAATGGACGGTATTACTGACGCACAGTTCAAGAAGGTTAAGGATTTACTCGAAATGATGTGTCCTGTTCACGAAGAAGAAAACCTTATGGGTGCTCGTTGGTCAAAATTGCTTATCAACTCTACTTTCTCAGGTCTTGGCACAGTTGTTGGTGGCGTTTTCGGTGATGTTACTGAAAATAAGGCAGGTCAAAAAGTTGCTGTTCGTTGTATGAAAGAAATCATTGATGTTGGTCACGCTTCTGGTGTGGAATTTGCTCCTGTTCAGGGTAAAAATATCGTTGGTCTTTTCTATTGGAAAGGTGCTCTTAAACGCGCATTTGCTCAATTTCTCCTCCCTATTGCTCTTAAAAAGCACAGAGATATTGAACCATCAATGCTTCAGGACCTTAAAAAAGGTAAGGCTTGTGAGGTTGATGCAATTAACGGTGTTGTTTGTGACTTCGGTAAAAAATATAATGTTAAAACACCAATCAATGACAGAATCGTTGAAGTTATCAAGAAAATTCAGAATGGCGAATTAAAAGCTGAAGCAAAAAACATTAACCTTTTTGACGACTTGCTTTAATATAAAATAACAAAACAAATTAAAATTTATGTAGAGGCGGATGAAGACATCCTCCTCTGCTTTTTTTGTTCGACAAAATATAAGTTATCAAGCCACCTTTTTATGTATTTTTACCATAAAACCGCTTGTAAATTTTACTCCTTGAAATGCGATTGTCGTATTGCTTTTAATTTTAATTTAATATATAATATTTGATATATGTGTAATAACGATTTTTAGTGTAAAAATGGTAATCGAGGTCGTAATATGGACTTATCAAAGAAAAACATAAAGAAGATTCTTGGAATTATTACTTTCGGAATTGTTCTTTTCACTCTTTCACAAAACTTATCATCTGTGGGTACTTTCTTTAAAGGTGTCATTGCCGTTTGTTCCCCATTGATTATAGGATTTTGTCTTGCCTTTATTCTTAATATTCCAATGCATGAACTTGAAGAAAAGGTTTTCAAAAAAATGAAAACTTCGAAGAAGAAAACAGTCAACAAGCTTCTTCGTCCTTTAAGCCTTGTTTCAACCGTATTACTTTCTATTGGTTTTGTTGTACTTTTACTTTTCATAATCATTCCTAAACTTCACGATTCAGTTATGTTAATCGTTGAAAAAGTACCTGCTTATTACAGCAGTTTTATCGCATGGGTTGACGGTTTGGTTGTCCGTTTTGGACTTGATATCAGTACAGAAATTCTTCATAACCCTAAGTTTGACATCAACACTGTTGTGTCAATGGCTGAAAAGTTATTCACATTCGATTTAACAAGTGATATTTTAAGCACAACAATGGGTGTTACAACATCTGTTATTTCAGGTGTTGCAAACTTTATTCTTGGATTTATAGTTGCAATTTACATTCTTGCTGAGAAAGAAAACATCGGTGAATTTGCAAATAAAATACTCAAGAAAATATTACCTCAAAAAGTATATGACCATACAATCAGAGTTTCTTCGGTTACATCATCCTCTTTTTCAAACTTTATTACAGGACAAGTTACTGATGCATTCTTATTGGCTGTTCTATGTTTTATAGGAATGAGCATATTCCGTTTCCCAAGTGCAGTTGTTGTTTCGGTGATTATCGGTATAACAGCACTTATCCCTGTTATAGGTCCTCTTATCGGTGAAGTAATTGGTTGTTTTATCATATTTATGGAAAGTCCTTTAAAGGCACTATTTTTCCTTATTTTTGTCCTTATTCTTCAGGCCATTGATAACAACTTTATCTATCCAAAAATCGTGGGAAAATCAGTCGGTCTCCCTGGCATCATCGTTCTTGTTGCAGTAATCGTTGGTGGCAATTTCGGTGGTATTATGGGTATTCTTTTAGGTGTGCCTCTTTCTTCAGCAATTTATGCACTTGTAATTTCATGGCTCAACAGTGAAAAGGAAGTTGTGAATGTTGAAGAAACTGAAAATAATAATGAAAATTAAAGCAATGTTTATAGATTTTGTAGGTGTGAATTATGCGTAAGTTAGGTTTTGACAATGATAAATATCTTCGAATGCAATCGGAGCATATTAAGGAGCGTATCAGCAAATTTGGTGGTAAGCTCTATCTTGAATTTGGTGGCAAGATTTTTGATGACTACCACGCTGCCAGAGTACTTCCAGGCTTTAAGCCTGACAGTAAAATGAAGATGCTTTTGCAACTTAAGGATGATGCTGAAATCATTATCGCAATTTGTGCAAAAGATATTGAAAAGAATAAAATCCGTAGTGACCTTGGCATCACTTATGACCTTGACGTGCTTCGACTTATTGACATTTATCATGGTTTCGGTCTTTATGTTGGTGGTGTTGTGCTTACACAGTATTCAAATCAGCCATCTGTTACTGCATTTGAACAGAAACTTCAGAATCTTGGCATAAATGTTTATCGTCATTATCCTATTGAGAATTATCCTCTTGATGTTCAGCTTATCGTAAGTGACGATGGATACGGTAAAAACGATTATATTGAAACAACTCATCCGCTTGTTGTTATTACTGCTCCTGGTCCT
>JAZOWH010000107.1:0-1747 GCA_045659165.1 Candidatus Fimenecus sp.
TCAAGGAGAAGAAGTCCTTCAACTTCACCACCAAGAACACCACCCTGAATTGCAGCACCTACTGCAACACATTCGTCAGGGTTAATTCCCTTGAATGGTTCTTTGCCTGTATATTTCTTAACTGCTTCCTGAACAGCAGGGATTCTTGATGAACCACCTACCATAAGGATTTTGTTAAGCTGTGATGGCTGAAGACCTGAGTCTGAAAGTGCCTGACGAACAGGTCCCATTGTTGCTTCAACAAGGTCTGCTGTCATTTCGTTAAACTTTGCTCTTGTAAGAGTTGTTTCAAGGTGCTTAGGGCCTGTTGCATCTGCTGTGATGAATGGAAGACTAATCTGTGATGTTGTTACACCTGAAAGTTCAATCTTTGCCTTTTCTGCTGCTTCCTTAAGACGCTGCATAGCCATTTTATCTGAACGAAGATCGATGCCCTGTTCTTTCTTAAATTCGTCAGCAAGCCAGTCGATAATCTTCTGGTCAAAGTCGTCACCACCAAGACGATTGTTACCTGCTGTTGCAAGAACTTCCTGAACACCATCACCCATTTCGATGATTGAAACGTCGAATGTACCACCACCAAGGTCATAAACCATAACTTTCTGGTCGTCTTCCTTGTCGATACCATAAGCAAGAGCTGCTGCTGTTGGTTCATTGATAATTCTCTTTACTTCAAGACCTGCGATTTTACCTGCATCCTTTGTAGCCTGACGCTGTGAGTCTGTGAAATATGCAGGAACTGTAATAACTGCTTCTGTTACAGGAGCACCAAGGTATGCTTCAGCATCAGCCTTAAGTTTCTGAAGTGTCATTGCTGAAATTTCCTGTGGAGTGTAATCTTTACCATCAATGTTTACCTTATAGTCAGTACCCATATGTCTTTTAATTGATGCGATTGTTCTGTCAGGGTTTGTGATAGCCTGTCTTTTTGCTACCTGACCAACCATTCTTTCACCTGTTTTTGAGAAAGCAACAACAGATGGAGTTGTTCGAGCACCTTCAGCGTTAGCAATAACAACAGGTTCGCCACCTTCGATAACTGCTACGCATGAGTTTGTTGTACCTAAGTCAATACCAATAACTTTTGCCATAAATTTATTCCTCCTAAATGGATATATACTATATTACTTACTGATTTCTCAGTTTACTACCTTAACTATTGCAGGACGGATAACTCTGTCACCCATCTTATAACCTGTTGAGAAAACGTCTGAAATGCTATTTTCAGGAAGTTCTTCGTCTTCTCCATGCATAACTGCATTGTGAATATTAGGGTCAAAAGCTTCACCTTTTTCACCGAATGACTCAACACCAAGTTTTTTGAATGTTTCACCGTACTGATTAAAAATCATTTCGATTCCTTTTTTGAATGAGTCAAGGTCAGTAGCCTCTGCGCTCATCGCTCTCATAAAGTTATCGTATACTGGTAAAAATTCTGCGATTGTACTAGCCTTTGTGTCACCGTAAGCCATTTCCTTTTCTTTTTGAGAACGTTTACGGAAATTGTCATATTCAGCCATTACTCTTAAAAGTTTGTCTTTTGTTTCGTTAAGTTCTGCTGTGAGTTTTTCTTCAGCAGTTGGCTCTGTGTTTTCCACAACTTCTTCAACTACTTCTTCAGGAGTTGTCTTTTTATCTTTTGCCATTTTAATCCTCCAATGTATCGGACATAATTTTGCCCACTATTTCTGTTAAATACTTAAGACTTGGAATAAGTCTTGCATAGTCAATTCTTGTTGGAAGTCGG
>JAZOWH010000108.1:0-2616 GCA_045659165.1 Candidatus Fimenecus sp.
GATGAAGAAGCAGTAATGCAGGGAATTTTCACAGCAATGCTTGATAGTGAAGCAAAGCTTAAAACTATTGATACAGAAAATGTTGAAGAAATGGTACACGTTATGCCAATGACAAACGTTCTTCGTGAAGATGTACGCAAACAGAATTTCTCAAGAGAAAGCCTACTCGAAGGTGCTCCTGAAAGAAATGACGACAGCTGGCAGGTACCAAGACTTGTAAAGTGAGGTGAATAGTAATGAAATATTATGCAACAAAAGTTTCTGATAATGGAAATATCGCAGTTGACGATACAATTCTCGTTAAAGATGTTGTTACAACTGCAGGTTCTCGCATTTTGGATGGTTTCAAACCTCTTTTCAGTGCTGAGGCAGTTACTCGACTTCAGGATAAAGGCTATACAGTAGCAGGAAAAACTAATGTTGGTGAATTTGGTCTTGACCTTGTTGGTGAATTTTCATACTATGCACCACAGGAAGACAAACTTGAAGGCTCAGCAGCAACTCTCGTTGCAAATGGCGAAGTAGAAGCAGCACTCGGTGTTGATATGAACGGTTCAACAAGAAGAGCAGCAGCTCTTGCAGGTGTTGACTTCTTAAAGCCAACTTATGGTACAGTTTCTCGTTATGGTGTTATCTCTTGTGCAGCATCAGGCGAACAGGTTGGTGTTTATGCAAAGGATGCAGAAAAAGTTGCTGAAATTATGGGCGTTATCGCAGGTCATGACGATAAAGACGGCACAAGCCTTCGTAATGACACATATGACTACTCAATTACTGACGTAAAAGGTAAGAAAGTTGCTATTAACAAATTCTTACTTGACAAGGCAGACGATGCAACAAAAGCAAAGGTACTTGCATTTGCTGACTCACTTCGTGCAAATGGTGTTGAAGTTACAGAAGTTAACTGTGATATGCCTGAAATCGCAAACACAGCATGGCAGATTCTTATGTGTGCTGAAACTTGCAACAACGTTTCTCGTTATGACGGTGTTAAGTTCGGTCACCGTGCAAAGGAATATAAGAACATTGACGAATTGTATGTAAACTCAAGAACTGAAGGTTTTAACTTCCTTACAAAAGCAGTTATCCTTTATGGCTCAGATGTTCTTTCAAAGAATCGTTATAAAGATTGCTTTGATAAGTCACTTCGTGTTCGTCGTGTAGTTGCAGAAGGAGTTGCAAAAACATTCGAAGAATTCGACGCAGTTCTTACTCCTGCTTGCAGTAAGTCAGAATACAGTGCATATGATGTTAAAGATGCATTTGGCAAAGTATTCGGTGAAAGCGTTTTCACAGCAGTTCCAAACCTTATTGGTGTTCCTGCTCTCGTTACAAATGGTGTTCAGCTTATGGGTAACCATTTCTGTGAAAGCACACTTTTAAGTCTTGCTCATTGTGTTGAAAGGAAAGGTGAATGAATATGAAATACGAACTTGTCATGGGCCTTGAAACTCACGTTGAGTTAAGCACTGAATCAAAGATTTTCTGTTCTTGTGGTGGTCATTCTGCTGCAAATGAGCCTAACGACTGCGTTTGTCCTGCTTGTTCAGGTATGCCAGGTATGTTGCCTGTTATGAACAAGAGAGTTGTTGAACTCGCAGTTACTGCAGGTCTTATGCTCAACTGTAACATTAACCGTTACACAACATTTGATAAGAAAAACTATTATTATCCTGACCTTCCTTGTGCATACCAGATTACACAGATTAATCATCCTATCTGTACTGATGGTTGCGTAACACTTAAAACAAGTGAAGGCACAAGAGATATCAGAATCAAGCAGATTCATATGGAAGAAGATGCTGGTAAACTTGTTCACAGCGGTAACTCATCATTCGTTGACTTTAACCGTACAAGTGTTCCACTTATCGAAATCGTTACACAGCCTGATTTCCGTAGTGCTGAAGAAGTTGTAACATATCTTAATAAACTTAAGTCAATGTTCCGTTCAAGTGGCATTTCAGAATGTGAAGAAGGCGCTATGCGTTGCGACGTTAACATTTCTGTTCGTCCTGAAGGTAGCACAGAATTCGGTGTTCGTACTGAAATCAAGAATATGGCATCATTTGAAGCTATTGAAAGAGCAATTAAGTACGAATCACAGCGTCATATGGATGCTCTTGAATATGAAATTGAAGAGCTTGTTCAGGAAACAAGAAGATTTGACGATGTAAGTGGTAAGACATTTGCAATGAGAAATAAGGAAACTGAAGCAGATTACCGTTATTTCCCTGATGCAAACCTTATGCCTATCATTATCGACGATGCATGGCTTGAAGAAATCAAGGCTAACAAGCCAACTGCAGTTGACGAAAAGGCTGAACAGTATCGTGAATACGGCATTTCTGAAAAAGAAATTGATATGCTCATCTCTAACCACAAGATTGCAAAGATGCTTGACGATATTATCGCAATGGGATGTAATCCAAAGGATACTGCAACATGGATTCTTACAGACTGTGCAGGTGTTCTTCGTAAAGACGGTAAAACTCTCAATGACCTTACAATGACAGCAGAAACACTCGCTACTATCATTAAGATGGTTGACAGTGGTGAAATCAACAGAAATGCAGGTAAGAAGGTTCTTATCGCAGTTGTTGAAGACAATGCAAGTCG
>JAZOWH010000109.1:0-5567 GCA_045659165.1 Candidatus Fimenecus sp.
ATTAAATATGTCTTCATGCATAACGTGGATTGAAAGTGACATTTCGTTACCTATAGCAGTAACTTTGTCAGAAAATTCTGTAAAAGGAACAGTAGATTTTTCAAGGTCAACAAGCATAATCATGCAGAACATATCTTGTAAAATTGACTGTGAAACTTCAATAACATTAACGCTGTTTTCAGCACATACACCTGAAACTTTAGCAAGAATACCAACCATGTCTTTACCTACAACGGTAATAATACCTCTCATTTTCAGTACCTCCAAAAATAATTTGAAATAATTTTAACATAATCAAATTGAAAAGTGAAGAAGTTTTTAAATTAGTTTGTAAATTTTATTGAAATAATATATTAAACTGTAGTAAAATATTAACAGATGTTAGGAGGGGATTCTTATGTACAAAAATATTGTTGATTTACATGTTCATACAGATAATTCTTTCGATGGAAATCATTCTGCAACTTTCTTTTGTGAAAAAGCTGAATTCCTTGAATTAAGAGCAGTGGCATTTACCGACCATTGTGAGGTTGATCAGTTTCGTGGCGACCCAACCTATGAAAAAAGAATTTTTCAAGGATTTTTTGAGGTTTCAAAAGTTCGCTCAGCATTTAAAGGGAAACTTCTAGTTCTTAATGGAATTGAATTAGGTCAACCTGCCTATGATATTGAAACTGCTGAAATGATTCTAAAATCTCATGATTATGATATGGTTTTAGGTTCAGTTCATAACCTTCGTGGTGGTGAGGATTTTTACTTTATGGAAAATCTTACGATGGATGAGGCTGAAAAACTTCTCTCAGAATACTTTAATGCGATAATCGAAATGCTTAATTGGGGTAACTTTGATGTTCTCACTCATCTCACATATCCTTTAAGATATTTTTATTCAAAGTCAAATCTTGAGATTGACCTTGATAAGTTTAAAGACCAGATTGACGAGATATTGACTTTGGCTGCAAAAACAAATAAAGCACTTGAAATCAATACTGCTGCTTTACGTCAGCCTCTTAATAAACTTTCACCTGAAGTTGATGTTTTAAAAAGATTTAAACAGCTTGGTGGTAAATATGTTTCTGTAGGTTCAGATGCTCATTATGCTGAACATCTTGCTGCTGATATTGATATGGCATATTCTGCTGCTTTAGAAGCTGGATTTGACAGTATCACATTTTTTCAAAAGCGTACACCATTACAAATGAAGATTGAAATGGAGAGATGATTATGAAAGTCAAAGCTGCTGCAAAAATTAATCTTATGCTTGATATTCTTAAAAAACTTGACAATGGTTATCATTCACTTTTTATGATTATGCAGTCTGTTGATTTGTATGATACGGTTTCTGTTACTAAGAATAGTGATAATAAAATAATTATTAGGTGCGATACAGATGGTGTTCCTTGTAACGAAAAGAATATTGCATATAAATGTGCAGTTGCATTTTTTGATGCACTTTCTATAAATGATAGGGGAATTACTATCGAGATTGAAAAAGCAATTCCAATGGCAGCCGGTACAGCAGGAGGCAGTGCTGATGGTGCAGCCGTTCTTTATTGTCTTGATAAGATTTATAAAACAAATCTTTCCACAAAATTACTTTGTGAAATTGGCGCAAAAGTTGGTGCAGATGTTCCGTTCAGCCTTGTTGGTGGTACTGCAATCGCACTTGGAACAGGTACAATTATTGCTCCTGTTAAGGACTTGCCTGAATGTTACATCGTTCTTTGTAAACCTGACCAAGATGTTTCAACTCCTGAAGCTTATGCAGAATTTGATTCTCTTAATCGTGTTCGTCACCTTGACAGAATATCTATGGTTGATGCTGTTGCTGATGGTGACTATGAAAAAATATGTAAATTATGTGGTAATGTATTCGAACAGGCTGTTGAAGTTCCAAAACGACCTCATATTAAAGGTGTAATGAGAAAATCAGGTGCTGATGCTTGTGTTATGAGTGGCAGTGGCCCAACAGTTTATGGTATTTTCAGTGATAGGGATAAAGCTGAAGATGCATATAATAAATTATCAAAAAAATATGATAATGTATATCTTTGCAAACCTGCTAAATGTGGTGTTGAAGAAGTTTAAATAATGGGGAGAAGTGTTTATTATGAAAAAATATGATGTCTTTGTGGTAGGTGCATCAACTACTGGTTGTTGGTTTGCTTATCAGATGGCAAAACAAGGATTTAAAGTTCTTGTAATCGAAAAAAATCAACCTGATGATGTTTCAAGGGAATATGATGTATTCCATATGGGTAAGGCTGATATGGAAAGATTTGACCTTGTTATTCCACTAGAAGGTGACCCATTACGTGAATTTAGTTTTGCTCATTCAACAATGATTTCACCTTATGGCAATTATCCAAAAGCTTGTGCCGAAGCTCCTGTTATCGGTTTGCATAAACATGATTACATAATGGCAATGGCTGATAGGGCAAAAGATGCAGGTGCTGAAATTGTTTATGGTGCATCCTTTGCAGATTTTATTAAAGACGAGAACGATAGAATTATTGGCGCAAAATATAATACTTCAGATGGTGAAGTTGAAGCTTATGCAAGAATTGTAGCTGATTGTTCAGGTATCCCTGCTGTTGCTCGTACAAAACTTCCTGATACATCATTTGTAGGCAATTTCAAGCTTACAAATAAAGATATTCTTTATGTTGTTCTTTATTATGCAGAGTACCTTAAAAATGACTTTAATCCAAGAGATTTAGATGGTTTCTTTATGCAGTATAAATCATGGTCAGCACCATCTGATAATCCAAACGGAGCAATTCTTGGTATCGGTGCATTTTATGGCTATGATTATGCTGAAGAAATATTCAAAGAAGATTTTATGAAGAATGTAAACTTCCCTGAATATAAGGTTGATAGAGTTGAAAAGGGTATGACACCATATCATACATCTGTTTACTCACTTGTTGATGATGGCTTTATTGCACTTGGTGACGCTGCTTGTCATACAAAACCAACTTGTGGTGAAGGCTGTACATCATCACTTGTAGCAGGTGAAATTGCTGTTGAAGTTATTTCAAATCTTTTAAAATCAGATAAATTCCTGACAAAAGAAAGAATGTGGAGTATTAACAAGAGATATATGACTGCACAAGGTAAGGATTTTGACTCAATGCGACCACTTCTTATGGGTATTATCTCAATGGACTATGATGAAGCAGAATATCTTTTCGAAAATGATATTATGTTTAGTGAAAAAATCCTTGGTGGTATGGATACAGGTCTTGCATTGGATGCAAATGACATCGCAGGAATTGTTAAAGGCATCGTAAATGGTATTGCTAAAAAGAATCTTAAACCTGCAACAATAGCTAAACTTGTAAAAGGTCTTATGTACAGCACTCAGGTTGGGGCATTGTACGATAAGTATCCTGCAAATTATGAGGAGTTTGCAGAATGGAAAGAAAAAGCAGATAAACTCTGGGCGGAAATCGGACCTGTTGCAAACACTTGTGACCCTGAAATTCTGAAAAAATTAGGATATGAATAAAAAATATGGCTCCCCAAACTTAGGGGAGCCTAATTATTGTCACTTTAAATTGTTTATATACTCCAATAATCTTGTACATCCGAGCAATACATCATCGTAAGTTGTCTTGAAATCTCGTGTATACCAAGGGTCAGCAACATCTCTGTCAATATGTGCAAAACTCAATAATTTATGTATTTTGTTATCCTTGTCATAACCGATAATTCGGTTAATGTTTCTCATATTTGCACTGTCCATTCCGATTATGAAATCATACTTTTCATAGTCGGATTTTTTCAACTGTATTGCTTGTCTTTTTGTGTATGGAATACCCATTTCATCAAGAATTTTCTTTGTTCCCCAATGAGTGTCACTGCCGATTTCCTCTGTACTTGTAGCACTTGAACAGATTACAAAATCATTTTCCATTCCGTTCTTTTTTACAATATCTTTCATCACAAATTCAGCCATTGTGGAACGACAGATATTACCATGACATACAAACATAATTTTAAACATAGTTATCAAACCTTTCTACTATAATTTTATCACATCATTAAAATTTTTCAAGTTATAAAACAACGCTATTTTTCATATGTATTTATGAGAATGGAGGGTTTGTTTTGAATGATTTAGTTGATAAACGAGCATTGTTATTAGGTGAGTATATAGTCGAAAATAATTCAACCGTAAGAGCTACTGCAAAGGTGTTTGGAGTCAGCAAAAGCACAGTACATATGGATGTTTCAAAACGACTTTCAAAAGTCAATCCAAGCCTATATAAAGAGGTTAGAAAAGTCCTTGATATCAACAAAGAAGAGCGTCATATTCGTGGTGGGTTAGCAACAAAAGAAAAATACCTTAATAAATAGCAATAATTATTTATTAATTTCCATAAATCACTTGAAATTTCACTAAACTAGTGTATAATATTATCTGTTAAAATATGTATATATAACACTTGAAAGGTGGACAATATAGTGGCAGACGAAAAAAATCTCTTTGTTGACCTTGAGCATCAGGTAATGGAGCTCTGGGACAAAGAAAAGTTTTATGAAAAACTCGTTGAAAAAAATAAGGGTAAGAAAATGTTCCGTTTCCTTGACGGTCCTATTACTGCTAACAATCCAATGGGTATTCACCACGCTTGGGGTAGAAGTACAAAGGATACATTTATCCGTTATAAGTCAATGAGAGGTTACGATTGCCGTCGTCAGAACGGTTTCGACTCACAGGGACTCTGGGTTGAAGTTGAAGTTGAAAAACAGCTTGGTTTCAAAACAAAGAAGGATATTGAAAATTACGGTATGGACAAGTTTACACGTCAGTGTGTTGATCGTGTTAAGCATTTCTCAGGCATCATTACTGAACAGTCAAAGAGACTTGGTATGTGGATGGATTGGGATAACTCATACTACACAAATACAGACCTTAACATTCAGGGTATCTGGCATTTCTTAAAGGAATGTGATAATCACGGTTGGATTCAGCGTGAATATAAGCCAATGCCTTGGTGTCCTCGTTGTGGTACATCACTTTCTGAACACGAAATGACAGGTTCATATAAGATGATGACTCATAACTCAGTTTTCTTCAAACTTCCTATTGAAGAACTTGATTCAAAAATTCTTGTTTGGACAACTACTCCTTGGACTCTTTCTTCAAACGTTGCTTTGGCAGTTAATCCTGAAATCGATTACGTTGAAGTTAAAATCAAGAGTGATGACCAGACATTGATTCTTGCTAAAAATGCAATCAAATATCTTGGTGACGATAAACTTGAAGTTGTTCGTGCACTTAAGGGTGAAGAACTTGTTGGTCTTCACTATGAAACATGTTTTGCTGACTTAGAAGCACAGCAGGGATTTGAACACAAAATCGTAGCATGGGAAGACGTTGCTGCTGACGAAGGTACAGGCGTTGTTCATATTGCTCCTGGTTGCGGTATCGAAGACTTTGAACTTGGTGAAAGACTTGGTCTACCAAAGGTTATGCCTATTGATGATATGGGTATTTACCCTGAAGGCTTCGGCTTTATGACAGGTAAAGATAGCCACACAATTGCTGATGAAGTTTT
>JAZOWH010000110.1:0-6322 GCA_045659165.1 Candidatus Fimenecus sp.
TAATTCCGCCACCTGCTGTATTAACATCCTGTCCCTGTGTTTCAGCAAATTTTGCAAGAATAGGGAATGCCTCGTTAAGCTTTGCGCTAAGGTTTGTTATCCATTCTGATTCTGTAAGCAATCTGTTAAGAATCTTTGTGATGTATGGGTCATAGATAGCCCATGCGATTGATGATGCGAGGAAAGCGAAACCTGTAAGTATAGTATGCCATGTGTGAAGCTTACCGTTTTTCTCGCAAAAAAGTTCATTTTTACTCATAATGTACCTCCGTGATAATTTACAAAATTATACAAATGTATTATACAGTAATTTTTCCAAAAGATAAAGATAAAAATGTACTAAAAAGAAAAATATTTTTTGTACACTGTGTCAATGAAAAAGGCAAGAGAATTATTTCCCTTGCCTTAGTTCTTATTATCACCAATGATTTTCTACGTATTCACAAAATGCGTAAAGGTCTTTAATTTCAATTTCTCTACCATCATCAAGAATAACAGTACCGTTCCACACGCCATTAACCTGATGACAATGTGTCCCTGCAACACCAATATCGAACTGTGATTCATAATCAAAATAAGGTGTCATGGTCATATTGAATCTTCCATCCTCGGAAATAATCTTCCATTCTTCCATATATCTGTCTTTCGGGAATTTTTCAACATCAACTGCGCCGATTTTATGTGCCTTGCCGTCCCAGAAAAGACAGGTTTCAGTAGCATAACTTTCGTCACCGATTGCCCATGTGATTTCAAAACCAAAAATATGCTTTTCACCATTTTCGTCATACACGTACTGTGAGCCATTACCCCAATACCACACAAGACTGTATGGAGTATTTACGCGACCCCAGTCCATATAACAGAATGTATCTTCCTTTGAAAATTCGTACACATCATTACCATATTTATATGTACCGCTTACAGGCATACCATTCTGTTTTGTTGTCATAAAGTATCTTGTAGGATTATCCTTGAACGGAAGAACTGTTGTGATATTTTCGTGATTAGGAAGAATATCCATATGGAAATTACATTCCACCATTTTACCGTTACAAGGTGCTTTGAACCAAAGTGTTTTGTATGTTTCGTGAGTGTCAAATTCCACCTGTGCCTGACGGACATTTGCCCTGAAATAGTTAGGCACATCACCTTTTGGTGGAAGAATATACTTGCTTTCACCACCAACATACATATAATTAGCCTCTGCAATAACCTTTTGATTCTGGAGGTCAACAAGCTTTGCGCACACATATCCACCGATTGAAATGTTTGCAAAACTCAGCTCAACAATCATATTTTTGTTACGGATAATATAAAAATCCCATTCTTTTTTTCTGTATTTTGGTGAAGACAAGTTTCTGTCATAAGTAAAGACATTTCTTCTTGCCCAACCTTTCGCAAGAAGTGTCCCGTCCTTGTCGAGAAGTGGTGTTTCTTCTGTATATTCTATTTGTTTTGATTTCTCTTCCCATTCAGTAAAACTTTTATATGTTCTTGGTAATTCATTTGACATAATTCCATCTCCTTTTGAAACAATTATAGCAAGAAGAAATTCACAATTCAATAAAAATATAATCAGTTTTGTAAATTGGAGTTTGTTAATAAAAAAACGGCAAGGTGTTAGCCCTGCCGTTTCGCTTCTATGCATTTTCTATTTTTTCTTCAAGCTCAACGATTCTGTTTTCTAATTCATCAAGTTTTGATTCAAGGAATTTGTATTCTTCTTCCCAAAGAGCAAATTCCTTTTTGTCGTCCTCATCAGGCATAAAGTCCTCAAGGTCAAAAAGCTGGTCCTCAAGGTCCTCATATTCCTCGATAAGTCTGTTTTTTAATTTTTTAAGTTCTGACAAATCGTCAGTTTTGAATTCTAATATTTCACCCATGATTCAATACCAG
The DNA here is from genome assembly GCA_045659165.1 of Candidatus Fimenecus sp. Lineage (GTDB taxonomy): Bacteria > Bacillota > Clostridia > Oscillospirales > Acutalibacteraceae > Fimenecus. The sequence goes on from JAZOWH010000110.1 coordinate 1,897, forward strand.
CTTATTCGTTATTTCCGTCAGTTTTATTTTCTTCAAATTCATTGTACTGATATTCAGGGAATGGTCTGCGTGGTAATACAAATGCAAGAACTGCATAAACGATAATCCCAACGAAACCTGCAGAAAAAAGTGTAATCAATGCATAAACCACACGAATGATTGTTGGGTCAATGCCGAAAAATTCAGCAATACCTGCACAAACACCGTCAATCTTTTTATCTGTACTTTTATATAATTTCTTTTCCTTAAACATAATTTTTACCTCCAAGTTTTTTATTATTATACTACTGTTCTTTATATTCTTCAATATATCCACGAAAACATTCCTGAATATATTCTTCGTCAGTTACTTTTTTGTATCTTCTCTTGATTTTTAATCTTCCACAAACACCTACAAGACCTATGAGCATTCCAATTAAAAACTCTTCAACAAAACCTGACTCTGATAAGAATGTTCCTGCTTTTATATTTTCAAATTCAAAAACAAAGGCAAACGTAATACACAAAAGAGCAATTGCAATAAATGGTGTGTATACATTAAACAGTTTTACACGCTTTTTGATTTTCTTCTGTCTTGTGATTTCATAGGTGCAATCATTTTTGATAATCGGGTCATCAATGTAAAGCCTGTCATATTGATAATATTTATCACAATTAAAAGTTTCACTGCAAATCCTGAAATATTGATTGTCACTACCATTCATATTAAGTATATAGGTAGGATTAAGCACCAAAAAAGATACACTTTCAAACCAATCCCAAACAACACCATTGTCAAGGTCAAAAAGATTTAACAATGCAAAACTTTTTTGTTTTCGTGACAAGGTAATTGTAACAGGTGTTCCATCGTTACATCTTGCAACTAGTGTGCTTTCAGGATTTATGACATATTCTATACCGTTTACATTGGCAAAGACCTTTACGCCTGTATTGTTATATAATGAAATATTCATACCCATTCTCACAATTTATGCTGTTCATTTCAAGTTGCTCTGCTTTATACTCTCTGTACTGCTCAACACCATACTCAATACCTGTTTTTATGAGTTCACCACCACAGACTGCAAAGCTGACAATAGTGGTGAAGAGTGAAATGCAGAAAATTATAAGGAAAGCGATTATTGCTTTTTTCATTTTTGTTTCCTCCACTATTTATTTATCATTTTAATACATTCTTTGATTTGTATCATTGTCCACAACAGAGTGATTACACCAAGACACATAACCGTGCTTGTGGAAGAAATTGCAAAAACTAAAAATGCTACTGAGCCGATTGCAGGTACAATAAAACAGTACGCCACAATCATTATGGCTGACACAAGGAACAATCCAAAAGTAATTGGAATTGAGAAAAACGCCTGAATAACATTCCAGAAAAATGCAACCGTCCAGAATGTTTTGTTTGGCTTTTTCTTTTCCTGCGGCTGAATTCTGTTATTTTCTATTGCATCACCAACATATTGCTTCGCACATTCCAACGGAGAGCCAAGCTCATAACAAATCTGTTCTTCTGTTTTTCCTGCCATTTCACCCTCACGGAAGTGTTCACGAAAATCATCAATTATTTCGTTACGTTCACTTTTTGGCAAGGGTGATAAATAATTGTATAATTCATTTAAAAAGTCGATTTTTTTCATTTCTCTGCCCCCTCAAAAAACGAATTTACCTGTTGTGAAAATTCAAGCCATTGTTCCTGCAACACCTTTTGTCGGTCGATACCTTTAATGGTTATTCTGTAATATTTACGAGCAGGACCATTGGGCGATTCCTTCAAATATGAGTCAAAATATCCTTCGTTCTGAAGTCTTTTAAGCATTGGATAAACCGAGCCCTCGGCTACTGTCATTTTCTTGCCAAGCATATCAGCTAATTCATATCCGTATTTGTCACCTGACAACAATGCCGTCAACGCACAAAGTTCCAGAACTCCTTTTTTAAACTGAGTATTCATATCCTGCCTCCTTTTTTGTTTAATATAATGATTTATACTATTATATTATCACACACTACTGTATAATACAAGATAGTTTTTAAAATTTAATAGTTTGTTAATAAATAAAAACATAACCACATGGCGGCCCACCATTCTGCATTCCGCATTTTGACTTCCGCATAAAAAAACGGAGCCTGAGCTCCGTTTCTTTTAATTTCCAAATGGGAAATAGAATCCGCTTTCTACCGGTTCTTCCTGTTGAATTGATGTCATTGAGTCCTCAACAAGCTTTACTGTCACATCAAATGTAGAGATATTGTAATTTGCATCTACACGACAAATCTTCAATGTGATAGAGTCACCAACCTTGCCATTTTCAATAACTTCAAGTAAAACCTCGTAAGTGTCAAGGTCTTTTCCGTTAACAGCAATAATCATATCCCCTTCTTTAGCGTCTGTGTTAAGAAGGTCACTGCCATTCATAATGTCGCTGATTACGATTGCACCTGCAGGAAGTTTGTTTGCCTTTACAATAATTGAATAAGTCTGGTTCTGTGTTGCAGGAATAAATGTCACACCAAGAACAGGACGATTTGAAACATATCCGTTCTTAATAAGCTCATCAACAACTTCTTTCACCATTGCTGTTGGAACTGCAAATCCCATGCCTTCATATTCAGTTGAGGCAATTTTTGATGAGTTGATACCTACAACCTGACCGAATTCATTTACAAGTGCACCACCTGAGTTACCAGGGTTGATAGCTGCTGTATGCTGAATACAAGCAACCTCATAACCAACAGGGCTGTCGATAGGTCTGCCGATTGCAGAAACCATACCATTTGTGAATGAACCGAAGAACTGTGTTCCACCAGGGTTGCCGATAGCATAAACTGTATCGCCCACTTCCAGTTCATCAGAAACTGCAAATTCTGCAGGTTGAAGGTCTGTTGTGTTAACTCTTAAAAGACCGATGTCAGTTTTTGCGTCAGCACCCACAACAACTGCATCATACTGTGCTCCGTCAGCACTCTGAACAATAATCTGGGCATTTCTTGCCTCAATAACATGAGCACAAGTTATGATGTACATTGCGTCTTTTTTACTGTTAAGTCCCATTACAACGCCTGTACCCTCAGAATAAACTGACTGCTGATTTTTTGTATAAACAAGAATACCTACTGAACTGTCCTTAACCTTTTTATATACATCACCTGCAGAAGAAACATCTTCCGCTTTGATTTTCTCGCTATTCTCTGGTGCTTCAACAAGATTCATCTGTGTGTCGTCACCAGTTCCCTTGTTGTTCTGTGGTTTTTTGTCACCTGTAAATGACTGAATAATCACATTAAAAGAGAAAACAACAACAAGAACAACTATAATCACAGCAATAAATCCGCCTTTTTTCTTGCCTTTTGATTTCTTTTCAGACTGTTGATTATTAGCATAGTTATAACTACCATAAGGCATATACTGATTTGCCTGACTATTATATGTGTATTGTGGATTATAGTTTGGTCCGTATCCTGTTGGTGGTGTTACAGGTCTTTCACCATAGCCTGAATTATTTTCAGTCTGTGGTGCAGATTTTTCTTCATTGCCACCAAACCCATAATCTCTGTTCATATTCTCATCCATAAATTATCCTCCGGGTTAATTGCTGTTTTTGTCATTATTTTTTGGAAGAACAAAAGTAAATCTTGTGAATTTACCTTTCTGACTTTCTGCAAAGATTCTTCCCTGATGCATTTCCACAATAGTTTTACAAAGATACAAGCCAAGACCTGCACTTTTTACATCATAGCTTCTTGATTTATCAACCTTATAGAAACGCTCAAAAATTCTGCCTGTTTCTTCAGGTGAAATACCCTCACCTGTGTTTTCAACAAAGATATAATTTTCTCCGTCTTTTGTTTCACCTGCAAAAACTGTGATTGTGCCGTTTTCGTTGGTGAATTTAACTGCATTGTCTATAAGATTATATATAACCTGATATATCATATCACGGTCTGCATATATAAATGTCTGTCCCAACTCTTCAAAACCATTTATTGTGATATTTTTCTTTTCGATTTCCTGTTCAAAAGTAAGCATACAGTTAATAAGCTGTTGCGTAATATCGAAATTCACAGGTTTTATTTCAAGTTCACCTGCTTCAATCTTTGAAAGATTAAGCATAGATGTTACAAGTCTTGAAAGTCGCTTGACCTCAACCGATACTACAGAAAGGTATTCCTCGTGTTTTTCAGGAGGAATTGTACCGTCAAGCATACCGTCAATAAAACCACCGATGGTGGTCATAGGTGTTTTAAGTTCATGTGACACATTTGCCACGAAACTTCGTCGTGACGACTCCAGCACCGAAAGTGCCGTTGCCATGTTATTAAAGGACCTACAAAGTTCCGCCAATTCGTCGGACCCTCGTACGCTGACTCGTTTGCTGAAATCCCCTTGTGCATAGGATTTTGTAGCATTGGACATCTGTCGCAAAGG
>JAZOWH010000111.1:0-1547 GCA_045659165.1 Candidatus Fimenecus sp.
CTTGAAAAGATGCAGGGACTTATTGATGTTTATCTTCCTGACCTTAAATATTTCAGTAGTGAAAAGTCACAGAAATACGCAAAGTGTCCCGATTATTTCCAAAAAGCAAGTAAGGCAATTCTTGAAATGTATCGTCAGCAACCGAAAAATGAATTCAAGGATGGCATTATTCAAAAAGGAATTATCATCCGTCATCTTGTTTTACCTGCCAATGTGGACGAAAGTAAAAATCTCCTTTTGTGGATTAAAAATAATCTTCCTGACGACACATACATAAGCCTTATGAGTCAGTATACACCTTATGGTGATATTAGAGATTTCAAAGAGCTTAACAGACGACTTACTACTGCTGAATACAACAAAGTTGTGGATTATTTTCTTGAAATCGGACTCCAAAACGGATTTGTTCAGGAAAAATCATCAGCAAAGACGGATTTTATACCTAGCTTTGATGGTACAGGTGTGTGAAATATGTGTTGCAATATATAAAAATTGATGTTAAAATATTAAATCATAAATCAAAGAAAGAAGGATATGAAAATGAAAGGATTTTTCAAAGAATTCAAAGAATTTGCTATGCGTGGTAACGTAATCGACCTTGCAGTCGGCGTTATTATCGGTGGTGCATTCCAGAAAATCATCAACTCTCTCGTAAACGACATCATTATGCCACTTATCGGTCTTGCATTAAAGGGTGCTGACTTTGCAACAAAGTTCATTGCACTTGACGGTGGTAACTATGCATCTATTGAAGAAGCAACAGAAGCAGGCGCTGCAATCCTTACTTATGGTAACTTTATTGCTGTTATACTCGATTTCATTATCGTAGCATTCGTTATCTTCTGTCTTGTTAAGGGTATCAATACTCTCAGAGCAAAGACTGCAAAAGAAGAGCCTGTAGTAGAAGAAGAACCAACAACAAAGGTTTGCCCATTCTGTAAGAGTGAAATTGCTATTGATGCTACAAAGTGCTGTCACTGTACATCAGACGTTGAATAATTATGTATAAACTTGGTTTTATCGGTTGTGGAAATATGGCAACTGCCATAATCGGTGGTGCTGTAACTTCGAAGTTTCTCAAGGGTGACGAAATCTGTGTTTTTGATGTTGATACAGCTAAGGCAGATTTTCTCAATAAAGAATACGGTGTTAATGTGTGTTCAACTGTTGAGGGACTTTCTGAAAACTGTGAATTTGTTGTTCTTGCAGTTAAACCACAGGTTTTTCCTACAGTTTTATCACAGATTAAGGATAGCCTTAATAACACAACAGTTGTTTCAATCGGTGCAGGAAAAACACTTGATTTTATCGGTGGTTTCCTTAATGAAAATACACCAATCATCCGTGTTATGCCAAATATCAATGCAAAAGTCGGTGCTTCTATGAGTGCAGTCTGCAAAAATGACTACACAGATGACACGTCACTTGAATTTGTAAAGGGACTTTGATCTTTCGGTGAAGTGATGGAACTTCCTGAAAGTCAGTTTCCACTTTTCGGTGTAATCGCAGGATGTTCACCGGCATATTCCTTTATGTTTATCGATTCA
>JAZOWH010000112.1:0-7877 GCA_045659165.1 Candidatus Fimenecus sp.
CTCATACCATTTGTTACCACACCACCTTTTTGTGATGAAGCACATACAACAGTACCACCCGGACACATACAAAAAGTATATGCACCTCTGCCATGTGGCGGATGACAAGCCAGTTTATAATCTGCAGCCTTAAGCTTAGGATGGTTTTTAAATTCACCATACTGAACTGAGTTGATATATTCCTGTGGATGTTCAATTCTTGCCCCCACAGAAAATGGTTTCTGCATCATATTGATGCCTTTTTTGTAAAGCATTTCGATAGTATCTCTTGCAGAATGTCCAACAGAGAGAATAAGCGCATCTGTTTCGATGTCCTTTTCTTTACCGAATTTATCTCTTACAGTTACACCATGAATAACCTTATTTGCCACAATAACATCAACAAGCTGTGTTTCAAAAAGAACAGTACCACCGAGAGAAATAATTTCTTCACGGATGTTTTTTACTGTTTCCTTTAATTTATCTGTACCGATATGTGGCTTTGCATTTGTAAGAATATCATCAGGTGCACCGTGACTTACAAATTCCTCAAAAACGAAACGACAACGACTGTCCTTAATACCTGTTGTGAGTTTACCGTCAGAAAATGTTCCTGCGCCGCCCTCACCATACTGAATGTTTGATGTTTCATCAAGGATTCTGTTTGTCCAGAAATTATTTACATCCTGTGTACGGGAATCAATGTCTCTGCCACGCTCAACAACAATAGGACAATGACCACTACGAGCAAGAATTAACGCTGCAAACATACCTGCAGGTCCGAATCCAGCAACAACAGGAGGCAAAGTGCTTGTTCTGTTTGATTGTGGTATTTTATATTCATACTTCTGACTTTTAATAACACGATTATTGTTAAGAGACTCTAAAACTCTGTCTTCATCACCATCAATTGTCACATCAACAGTAAAAACAAAATGAACTTCACCTTTTCGGCAATCCACACTCTGTTTGAAAATTTCTGTTTTCAGAATTCTGTTTTTATTCAGTTTTAATGTTTTAGCTGCTGCTTCTTCAATATCATGAAAATCGCAGTCAAGCTGAAGTTTTATTTCACTAATTCTGAGCATTATTTATCCTTTCACCGATGGTATTTCCTGCTAAACGACCTGAGCTCCAAGCCCATTGCAAGTTATAGCCACCACAATCACCGTCAATATTATATGCTTCTCCACAGCAGAAAAGATTACCAACAAGTTTGGATTCCATTGTTTCACTGTCAAACTGTGAACAATCAGCACCACCTGCTGTAACCTGAGCAAAATCGAAGCCACGTGCTGTTTTAATCTTGATTTTCCAACATTTACAAAGTGATGAAAGTCGCATAATTTGGTCATCACTTAAATCACATATTCTACTGTTTGGTGCAATAGAACATTCCTTTAATAATGTTATGCAAAGTTGCTTGTTCATAACACCAATAAGAAGATTTTCGCAGATGCCTGTACCATATTCACGACGATTGAACAAGTAGTTATCCATTTCGTCCTTTGTAAAATCAGGTGTGACATCAAGATTTATATAAATATCATCAGATGGTGACATTGACACGAATCGTGACAACTGCATAATTGGTATTCCTGAAAGTCCATAGTCAGTAAACTGTACTTCACCATAATTTTCAAGAGCTTTCTCACCATCAATAATCAAATCCATTTTACAGATTGAACGAACACCCTTAAGTGCTTTTGTGAACTCCTCACAGTTAAGTGATACAAGAGCAGGTGCTATAGGTGTAATTTTATGTCCCATCATTTTAAGAAGGTCATAAGAGTCACCGTCTGTGCCATGAACCTTTGCTGCTTTTCCACCTGACGCCACAACAACATAGTCAAATCTATCACGATTATTCACCACAAGCTTATTCACAACACCGTTAAAAACTGATTTCAGATGCATTGCCTGATAATCACAGACAATTTCAATACCCAAACGGGAACACTCGAATCGCAACACATCAAGAACTGAAGAAGCCTGATTTGAAAGTGGGTAAACTCTGCCCTCATCCTCTGTTCTTGTATATAAACCTAACTCATTAAAAAAAGTAATATTACTTTCAGGTGAATACTTTTTCAAGGCAAATTCCGAAAACTCAACATCACCACGATATCCATTTTGGGCAGCATTTATATTTGTAAGATTACATCTTCCGTTACCTGTCACAAGAATTTTCTTACCAATTCGTGAAAGTTTTTCAAAGACAGTAACCTTAACATCTTCCTTGTTTTTTACAGTGTGCAAAATCTCGATTGCACAGGCAAGACCTGATGCGCCACCACCGATTACAGCAATCTTAGTCATTTTATCCACCCTGCCTTTCAAGATACTCATAAAGCTTATCAATAGTACTTGAACTCATTACATGTTCCATCTGACATGCATCCTGCTCTGCAGTTTTTTCATCAACACCTAATTCATCAATAAGGAAATGCTTGATAAGCTTATGTCTTCGAAGCACATTTGCAGCATAACTTTCGCCTTGTGGTGTAATTTCAATATCACCATAAGTTACGTGTTCAAGGTATCCGTTTTGTGTAAGCGTATTGATAGCACGATTTACACTTGGTTTTGAAACGCCAAGATATTCAGCAATATCGGTAAGTCTGACATTGCTTTTTTGTTTTGAAATTACAAACACAGCCTCAAGATAATCCTCAAGAGAAGATGTCATATTATGATTATTATTCTTCATAACTTTTACTAACCTTTAAATAATTTTATCAAAATATTTTACCACAAAATTAGCCAATCAGTCAATAAGGCTAACAAAAAACGCCACACAATATCTGTGTAGCGTTACAAATTATTTTTCGGTTTTACTATCCGCAAGGTTTTTAATTTCCTTTTTATCCTCTTTACTCATCATACGATATTTTACTATAAGAGCAATTTCGTCACGTGAAAGCTGAGAAAGGAATTTTGTGTCAGAATCATTTTCATAATTATCTTCTGCCACACTTTCAGTATCCAAACCGTCCTGAAGAAATATATCCACAGGCAAATTATAAAAGCGTGCCAAATTAAGTATGGTATTCAAATCAACAGCACGACGTCCGATTTCATAACTGCAATATGTTGAACGGGTTATTCCCAATACATCCGCAATTTGTTGCTGTGTCAGATTATTCTGTTGTCTGATGATTTTAAGTCTGTTACCAACATCCATATGTGCACCTCAGATAAATTTATAAAATGATTATACAATATAAAAATGACCTTCGCAACAAAAATATTGCAAAATTTCGTCTATGTGGTAAAATATAAGCAATTAACCACACGAAAGGATAATGATATGATTTATATTTTTATAGCAATCATCGTTATTTTGTTGATTTTATTGTTTTTTGCAGTAAAAATTATGGATTTCGCAGGTGTTTCAAGAAGATGTGAAGGCAACGAAAATCTCAAATATTTTAAAGCAAAAAACTTTGATAATCTTAATGCAAGACCTGTTAATTTCCAATCCAACAAAGGTCAGACACTCAACGGATTTCTTTACAGTAGTGCAAAGGTTGACAATTACAAAGCGATAATTGTATTCTCTCACGGTATGGGTGCGGGTCATCTTGCTTATACTACTGAAATCAATTACTTTGCACAAAAGGGATATCTTGTATTGGCTTATGACAACACAGGCACCTGTTCATCAGAGGGTGACAAAATCCGTGGATTTGCACAGGGTATTATCGACCTTAAGCATGCCCTTGATTTTGTAAAATCAAGAGAAGACACAAAGGATTTACCACTTCTTTTAGCAGGTCATTCATGGGGTGCATACAGCGTTTGTAATGTATCCGCAATCACCTCTGTAAAAGATATTAAAGGTATCGTTGCATTTTCACCATTCAACTCTATGAATAAACTTTTGTGCGATAATGCTAAATCGAAAACTAAAATGAATCTTTCAATTTTAAGTCCATTCTTTGATTTAATCAACTTGATTCGTTTTGGGAAAGCAGGTATTCTTCGTAGTTGTGACACGATTGATAACAACTCAATTCCAACACTTATTATGCACGGTGGCAACGACTTGCAGGTAACTCTTCGCAACAGCCCTGTGGGACTTAAAAGCCGAATCAAAAATAATCCTAATGCAAGAACAGTTCTTTATGAAAGCAAATACCACAATGTTTATCTCGCAAAAGATGCTGAGCAGTATCTTAACGACACATTTGCGAAAATCGAAACATTAGGTCAAAATAGTCCTGAAGCATATGAAATTTATCAGAATATCGATTATGCACTCATCACAAAAGAGGACTTAACTGTTATGGAAACTGCAAACTCGTTCTTTGAAGAATGTGTTATGAAAAGAGATTTTTTAACTGACTCGGGTGAGGAGAACTTATGATTTTCAATATAAAAAAGAATAACTATTCAAAATTGACATTGTATAACAGAGAGATGACTACAAAAAAGAATAATTACACTTTTTTAAACCAGAAATATGTTCTTGAAAATCAAACTGTGCTTTTAGGTGATTCAATTACAGATTTCTTTAACTGGTATGAATTGTTTTATGACTTTTCAAAATCAAGTGGTCAGGCGGTGTACAATCGCGGTATCAGTGGTGATACAACTGACCGACTTCTTGAAAGACTTAATGACAATGTGCTTTGTATCAAGCCTAAAAACATTGTTCTGCTTATTGGCACAAATGATATAGGTCGTGGTCTTCCCCTTTCAATGACGCTTGAAAATATGGAAAACATTATAAAGATGACCAAGGCTGCTTGTCCCGGTGTAAATTTAATAATTGAGGCAGTTTATCCTATAAATCAGCAAATGCGCAACCACAACGAAAAGAGAAGCAACAAAAAAATCAACGAAATGAATAAAGAGTACACAAAGCTCTGTGAAAAATATAATTGTGTATGGCTTGATTTTACAGATGAATTAAAAGATGAGAATGGAAATCTGAAAAAAGAATTCACTTTTGACGGACTTCACATCAATGCTCATGCTTATGAAATTATCGCAAAGCATGTTATTCCAATGTTAAAATAATAAAAAAGTCGGTAGAAATTCTACCGACATTTTTTATAATAAATTCTGTTTTATAATCCCATCAACAATATCACCACATACGGAATATATTCCATAACGGTCTCTTGAAAGCTGTGCACCTGTTGTAATGACAACTGCACCGATTTTGCTGTCAGGATTATACATATAAAACGAGTATGTACCATATGCACTACCTGAATGGTGGTACATATATTCCTGATTATAAAGTCCATACTTCTTTTTGATTGGCATACATTGTACCGAATTATTAGGAAGCTGTGGTGTTTGCATCTGTGTAATGCTTTCCATTGACAAAAGCTGCATACCATTATACATACCATCATTGACAAACAGAGTCAACAGTTTTGCAAGGTCACTGGCACTTATTGTAAGGCCACCTGCATAAAGCATCATATATCTTCCAGGTATATTACGGTCGTTCTTTGGTCCTATTTGTCTTTCAACGCTTAATCCTACCTTGTGTTCACTGTTATATACAGTTGCAACCTTCTGTGGATTTAATTGTCCACCAAGATAAGATGCATCTATTCCCATAGGATTGAAAAAATATTCTTTTACTAGGTTATTAAGACTTTTACCTGTAACACACTCACAAATTGTTGCAGCAATACCAAAACCGTAATTATTATATCTGAATATCTGTCCTGGTTTTTCCTGATATGCTTCAGGAGTCAGAAGATGATTTTGTATTTTTTCAAGAGAATCCTGATAACTCTTATCAGTTAATCCTGATGTATGTGTTAAAAGCATTCTTAATGTAATCGGTAAATCAGGATATTCAGGATGTCTTACCAAAACTCCTAAATAATCAGAAATATCGGCATCTATATCGAGTAATCCCTCTTCAACAAGCTTGAATACTACCATACCAATAGGCGTTTTTGAAAGAGATGCTATTCGCATTTTTGTATCTGTTTGAATTGGTCGCTCGTTAGCAACTGCCCAACCATATTCTGCTGTTTGTGAAACCATACCATCCTTGATAGTGGCAACCTGAACTGCTGCAGTTCCGTATTTTTGTGCAACGCTGATAACAAGCCTTTCAAGCTCCAACGAAGTCGATGACACAGGTGCAAACTCGAATAACGGTGCCTTTTTAGTTGTAGTTTCGGCTTTTGTTGTAGCTTCAGTTGTAGTTTCGGCTTCTGTTGTTTCAGTCGTAGTTTCAGTTGTGGTTTCAGTTGTGGTTTCAGCCTCTGTTGTAGTTTCTGATGCTGTGCTTTCAGTTATATCAATCTGTTGATTTACAGGTTTATCTTTCTTTATGAAAGTTACCGATACAATGATTATGACAAAGGATAACACAATGCACAGAATTTTCAATAATCTCTTTTTCATTTTCTCACATCCAATTGTTCATCGGCAATAAAAATAATATACCACAATGGTGAAAAATGTCAATAAAAGGATTATTGTGTAAAAATTACAAGTGTTTTAAGTCATCCGTTGCAGGATTATTAATCAGTTCTCCGTTTTCCGTAAATCTTGAACCATGACACGGACAATCCCATGTATGCTCTGCCGAATTCCACTTTAATGCACATCCAAGATGCGGACATCGTTTTCGTGATGGTGTGAGAAGTCCCGTCACCGATTCAAAGGCATTTATAGGAAGCTGCAAGGTACAGATGCTTCTTGATGGTGAAAAAAGTGATTCGTATTCATTCTTTTTATCGAGAATCATATCACAAAGCACCTGTGCCGATACCATGCCGGATGTCATACCCCATTTATTAAAGCCTGTTGCCACAAAAACATTGGGAATTTTCGGTGAATATCTTCCGATATACGGAACGGAGTCAAGGCTCATACAATCTTGTGTTGCCCAGTGATATTTTATAGGATATTCGGGATAATTTATGGATGAAAACGATTTTAACTCGTGATAATTTCCGCCATCTTTACCAGTACGATGGTCACCGCCACCTACAAGAAGATAGTTTTTATAATTACGGAATGACATTCCTTTTTTTGCTTCGTCAACATACATTCCATTAATTTGTGGTCCACCCTGAAGTGCTACCACATAACTTCTTTCCTGATAAAGCTTTATGAAATATCCGCCGTATTTGTTCATAAAAGGGAAATGAGTTGCCACTATAAAATAGTTCGCAGTAATTTTTGCATTTTCTGTTATTGCTCTTTTTCCACGGATTTCAATAACCTTTGTTTTTTCATAAATCGTCAATCCTTTTGATAAAAATGATAAGAATTTTAAAGGATTGAACTGTGCCTGATTATGAAATTTTACTGCACCTGCAATATCAATAGGCACAGGAATTTCTGTACAGAAATCAGGGTTATATCCCAATCTTACAAGTGCGTGAAGCTCATCATTGATTTTTCGTGAATTGTTTACGGAATAAACATAATTATCCTTTTGTTCAAAATCACAGTCAATGAATTTGCACATTTCACTATATATTTTCACAGCATCTTCATTTGCACGAAGATACATCTGTGCTTTTTCAATACCAAACTTTTTTATCAGTTTGTCATAAATCAAACTATGTTGAGAGGTTATTTTTGCAGTTGTGTTCTGTGTAACACCTTTGCATACTCTATCGGCCTCAAGCACAACACAATCAACACCATTTTGTTTCAGCATATATGCACACAAAAGCCCTGCTATTCCACCACCGATAATCGCAACATCAGTTTTTATGTCTTTTTCTAACTTAGGAAATGTTTTGAATTCAGAATTTGCCGTCCATACAGATAACATATAAATCACCTGTAATAGTATTGACAAAAAATAGCATTACCATTCGTTGAGAAAACCAGCATTTCATTGACACATTCCGATAAATTCAAGATTGTCGGGGTAAATGCAGAATTGTTGGTCAAGTCGG
>JAZOWH010000113.1:0-2711 GCA_045659165.1 Candidatus Fimenecus sp.
AACACCGCTTACTGAAATAACAGTTTCACGGTTTACATTTTTAACAAGTTCTTCATTGTGAATAACAACCTGTGTAACACCCGTATAGTCACGAATGTCAACGAAGATAACGCCACCGTGGTCACGAACAACATCAACCCAACCTGCAAGTTGAACTGTCTGTCCGATATGCTTGTCACAGATGTCGTTACAGTATAGTGTTCTGTACATACTACATACCTCCTGATTTTTCCCGAAACAATATAAAAAGCCCCGGGAATACTTAAAAATATTCCCGGGACGAGTAATTAAAATAAATACCCGCGGTGCCACCCGCATTGATACGCACAAAGCATATCCTCTTTTACTATTAAATTAGTTTTGCCGTTGAAGTGTTCCCAAAGCTTACTACTCATCTCAAACACGCTTTCAGTCGGTGACGTGTTCTCCCTGTCAGACTTTCCAAAAAAGCCGAGTCTTCAATGGATATTATAACAAAAAATGATATTTTGTCAATAAATTTTTCATTATTTATTGTATGCAAAATCTGTGAATTTAGTCAAAAAAATCCCACGAATTTCTCCGTGGGAAAATTTTCATTAGATTTGCTTTAATTTGCCAAGATTCTTGATAAGGTTTGGAATACCCTTGAAGATAATCTTAAGACCCTGAGCCATCTTATCTTCGTGAAGAATAAGGATAAGACCTTCTGCCATTTCTGGGCTGAAAAGACCAAAGCTCATTGAGATAAAGTTCTTGATTGGAAGCTGTGTTGCAACAGCACCAGCCATTGTGTCAGCGCCAAGCATCTTGATAAGAAGTCTGTAAATTCTGCCACCCCATTTGCTGTCCTGAGCATCTTCAATTGTGTTAAGGAGTGTGAATGGAGCATTCTTATCTCTTACTGATGGTGGAAGTTCTTTACCATAAACTACTTGGAATTCGTTTGCAGGTACGTTCATAACGTTTGCACCATAGTATGATGGAGCAGTTTTGCTGTAATCAGGAACTACTGCTTCAACTGTTGATTCAACATAAACGTTTGCTTCAAGTCTGATGTCACGGCTTGATGCACCAACTAAAATCTTGAAGTCACCGCTTTCAACATGCCAGTCACCAAGATTTACATTGTAGTATGCGAATGCACGCTTGTCGAGTTCAACTGAAACTTCTTTTTCTTCGCCTGCTTTTAAGAATACCTTCTTGAATGCACGAAGTTCTTTAACAGGACGATAAATTGTGCTTTCAACGTCGTTAACATAAACCTGAGCAACTTCAGCACCGTCAACAGCACCTGTGTTCTTAATCTTAAATGAAACTGTAACTGTGTCAGTATCATTTACCTTATCAGCAGAAACCTTTACATCACTGTATTCGAATGTTGTGTATGAAAGACCATGACCGAATGGGAATGCAACTTCCTTGTTTGCTGTGTCAAAATATTTATAACCAACATAAACGCCTTCTCTGTATTCAACAGAAACTGATGTGCCAGGGAAGTTGTTATAGCTTGAGTTGTCTTCAAGTGCAAGTGGGTATGTTTCACTGAGCTTACCACTTGGGTTAACATCACCGAAGATGATGTCGCAAACTGCACTGCCACCAGCCTGACCAGTAAGGAACATATTAAGGATAGCAGGAACTTTGTCTGCCCAAGGCATTGCAACAGATGCACCACCTGAAAGAACAACGATTGTGTTAGGGTTAACCTTAAGAACTTCTTCAACAAGAGTGTTGTGGATAGGAGGAAGGTTGATATGGCTTCTGTCGTTACCTTCTGTTTCATATTCGTCAGTAAGACCAACGAAAACAAGAGCAACATCAGCATTCTTTGCCATGTTCTTTGCTTCAACAACCATATCCATTTCTTTCTTGTTCTTGCCCTTGAGTTTATATCCTGGAGCAAATGAGAAGTCAATTCCCATTTCCTTCATTGTGTCATAAGCAGAATCAAGCTTGATTGGGTTGATAAGTGATGAACCAGCACCCTGATAACGAGGTGTATGAGCCATTTCACCGATAACAGCAATCTTTGCATCCTTTTTAAGTGGAAGAAGATTGTTGTTGTTCTTCATAAGAACCATACACTGTGATGCGATTTCACGAGCAAAGTTGTGGTGAGCATCGCTGTCGTATGTATAATCACCAAATACTTTTTCAGCACGTTTGCTCATATCGATAATCTTGTCAACTGCTTTGTCAAGAATTTCTACATCAAGAGTACCGTTGTTAACAGCATCAACGATAAGCTTTGTACCGATACCTGAAGATGTTGGCATTTCGATTTCCTGACCTGCGATAAGTCCAGGAACACGTTCGTTTTCTGCGCCCCAGTCAGTAATAACAACGCCTTCGAAGCCCCAGTCGTCACGAAGAACATCAGTCAAGAGCCACTTGTTTTCAGCAGCATATGTACCATTAACTCTGTTATATGAGTTCATGATTGTCCAAGGCTGTGACTTTTTAACTGCGATTTCGAATGGAAGAAGATATGTTTCACGAAGAGTTCTTTCGTCAACAACAGCATTAACAGTCATTCTGCGAGTTTCCTGGTTGTTTGCTGCATAGTGTTTAAGAGATGTACCAACACCCTTGCTCTGAACACCGTTAACGAATGCTGCAGACATTTCACCTGCAAGAACACCGTCTTCTGAGAAATATTCAAAGTTACGTCCGCAAAGAGGTGAACGCTTGATGTTTGTACCAGGTCCTAAAAGAACAGATACTTTTTC
>JAZOWH010000114.1:0-2903 GCA_045659165.1 Candidatus Fimenecus sp.
TACCGAAGAACCAACGCTCAAATTCACTGCATTTTGAAAGCTCGTCAAAATAAGCGTTTAAAGTAGTAACTCGTACTGCTTCGCTTTCACCAAGCTTTAAAAAACCTTTGATAGTTGAGGATGGTTCGTGAGTGATAATAACATCAATTTTACAGTCATTCTTTTCAAGGTTTTCTGCACCTTCTAGAAGTTCTTCTTTCGATGGTATTTCGTATTTTAACCATGGATTGTCTTCAAGTCTTGAATCAAGGTCGGGGCTTTCACCGCCGCCCATTGTGAAGATTTTAAGCCCATCTATTGTGAAAACCTGTCCACGCATAAGGTGGTAAATATTATCAGAAATCTGATGCACCTTGCCACCGTTCCAAGTGGTGAGAGGGTAGCCGTTTAAAAGATCAAAATTCTCATGTGTTCCGTCAATAAAGCAGATGTTGTATTTTCTTTTTGAAAAGGCTTTGAGTATTTTTTGTTCTCCTCGTGATTTGTCCCATATAAACCCGAAATCACCGCAAACAATTAAGGTGTCACCTTCGTTTAAATTCTTCAAAACTGACTTTGAAAGTCTTTCAGGGTCTCCGTGAGTATCTCCGGTAACAAAAACCATAATTTTGTTCTCCTTTTTTTGAAAAATAGTATTTGATTTATTTTATACAGATGATATAATACATTTGATAAATCTATTTTATAACATTTCGCGGTGATTGTCTATGAAAAAATTACTGATTTTAATAAATTGTTTAATTTTATTGTTCTCTGTTTGCTCTCCTGTTTTTGCTGCAGAAGCACAGGAGGATAAAGTGAAAACCAAGGGTGCACATTATGATATAGAAGCACCCAATTATGAAACCGGTATTGCACTTCTTGTTAATGCAGATACTGATACTGTTATTTACAGTAAGAATGCCGATAAAATAACTGCACCTGCATCACTTACTAAAATTGTTACTGCCTTGGTAGTTCTCAATGAATGTAACGATTTACAGAAGAAAATTACTTGTTCTTATGAAGCAGTTCACAGTCTTGATGGTACAGGTAGTTCTGTTGCAGGACTTATTGCAGACGAGAAAACAACTCTTGAAATGCTTTTGTATTGCTTGTTTTTACCTAGTGCCAACGATGCCGCAGCAGTTCTTGCAGAAGAGTTTGGTGATGGCAAACCTGAAAACTTTGTTGCAAAAATGAATGCTCTTGTGCAGGAATTGGGATGCAAGAACACCCACTTTGCCAATGCTCACGGACTTGATGATGAATCCGTTAAGGGTTTTGACAGCGATACACAGAACAGAACAACTGCAAGTGATATGTACATTATTGCAAAGACAGCTCTTCAGAATGATACAATAGTAAAAATCAGTTCCAAATATGGCAAAACAATGCCCAAAACCAACAAAAGTGATATAAGATACCTTTACAACACAAACCCGCTTTTGAACAGTTATTCTGAATATTATTATGAAGAAGCAATTGGTCTTAAAACAGGTACAACCGATAAAGCAGGTGCTTGTCTTATTTCAAGCGCAACTAAAGATGGTTATACATATATTTCCATTGCAATGAAAGGCGAAACCGAAAGAATGATTGATGGTAAGCCTTATAACACCGCTTTCCTTATGTGCCGTTATATGCTTCGTTGGGCATTTAATAATGTTAAAATGAAAGTTATAGCTGATGACAACTATATCTTAGGTGAGGTCGGGGTTAAATTTGGCCGCGGTGCAGACTATGTTGGTCTTGTTCCTAAAACTTCTGTAGCTGCGGTTATCCACGAGGATTTGAGTATCGATGACCTAACTGTTAAACTCCATGAATCTTTCCCAGAAACAGTTGATTCACCCATAGAAAAAGGGGCGAGTGTTGGCAAAGCACAGCTTATGTATAAAGATGTCATAGTTGCAGATGTTGAGCTTGTCGCTTACCAGACAGTTAAGAAAAACTACCTTTGGGCAATGTTTAATTGGATTGAAGGTATTGCTACTTCAAAAGCATTTCTTGTTGTTTTGATTGTTGTGGCAGTAGTGGTAATTGTTCTTTGGTTTGGTACTAAAAACCAACGCAAACGCAAAAAACGCCGTAAGCAAAGAATTGAAGTTGTTAAGGATTACAGTAAGTTAGCAAAGTAAATATACAAGTTATACAATGTGGATTTTGTGTTTTGTTGCAGAATTCACATTGTTTTTTATAAAAATATGTAATTTGCCACAAGAGAAAAGTGTATGAAAACAGAAGAAAAACAGAGAATACAAGAGATAGTGAGAATTATTTTAAAATTAGGCAAAAAAAGTGTTGACTTTGAATCACCCTTATGATAATATATCAAGGCAATGAAGAGGGGAAAACCCTCAAAACTATTACGGAGGTAACTGTTATGTCTACTTATATGCCCAAAGGCAAAACAACTGAGCGCCAGTGGTATGTTCTTGACGCAGAAGGCAGAACTCTCGGCGAAGTTGCTGTTGAAGCTGCTGTTCTTCTTCGTGGTAAGCACAAACCCACATTCGCTCCTCACGCAGACTGTGGCGACAGCGTTATCATCATCAATGCTGCTAAAGTTGTTCTCACAGGTAACAAACTTGAAGACAAAATCTATTATCATCACACAGGCTATGTTGGTAACATGAAATCCGTTAAATACGGCATTCTCATGAAAGAAAAACCCGAGTTCGCAATGCAGAAAGCTGTTAAGGGTATGCTTCCCGATAACACTCTCGGCAGAGCTGCTATGGCTCGTCTTCGTGTATATGCAGGTGCAGAACACGAACAGACAGCTCAGAAGCCTATCGTTAGAGAATTTTAAGGGAGGAGGCACTAATTATGTACGAAAGCAAAGCATATTTCTACGGTACAGGTAGAAGAAAAAAATCCGTTGCACGTGTTCGTGTATATCCCGGTACAGGTAAAGTTAC
>JAZOWH010000115.1:0-3439 GCA_045659165.1 Candidatus Fimenecus sp.
ATACAATATGAGCGAGTGGAAAAAATTCGTACATATAGTTAAGACTGCTCCTAAAAATGATATTATCGTTATGGTAATCACTTTTGGTCTTACAGTTATTTTCGATTTAGTTATTGCTATCGAAGTTGGTATGATTCTTGCAGCAATGTTGTTCTTAAAACGAATGAGTGAAGAAACTTCAGTTACAGGTTGGAAATATGTAGACAGCGAAAACGATGCTGATAGCCTTGATTTGAAGGTGGTTCCAAAAAATGTTCGTGTTTATGAAATTACCGGACCTATGTTCTTCGGTGCTGCTGATAAGATTCTTGATATTCAGCTTAAGGAATACACAAAGTGCCTTGTTATCAGAATGAGAGGAGTTAATGCAATTGATGCTACAGCAATGCATTCTCTTGAAACACTTTACAAGAAATGCCAGACTAAAGGTGTAACATTGATTCTTTCACATGTAAATGAACAACCACTTAATGCTATGAAGAAATCTGGACTTTATAAATCGGTAGGTAAGGAGAATTTCTGTCCTAATATTGATAAAGCCCTTGAAAGAGCAGAAAACATATAATTTATTAAATACGGTGGAGAAATCTGCCGTATTTTTTTATTTTCTTGAGTAATTTTTGTATACCTATTATATATAAGGAAAAATCAGAAGAAAAAACAACACAGAATTTGTATTTAAAACAGTGAAAAACACAAGATGTTGTGCAGGAATTATGCTGCTAAAAAAATCTGCAAAATTAACAAATTTTTTTAAAAAAGTTATTGCATTTTCACAAATTATGTGTTAGAATATTCAAGCACACGTGTGAGTGGGCGTAGTGTGCCCGTTTACAGAAAGTGTGCGATATGCGATGAAGCGGTAGGTGGCTGCACGATGATGCAGGGAATTACCGTGGAGTATGTCTGATTTTAAATCGGGCGACCAATAATGCTTTTAAAACCTTTTGACATACCCCAACTGTGTCAAAACGGAACTTGCAGGAGCATTCTGCGCTATTTTACGCCGTCCGAAAAATCAGAACCGATTTTTCGGTTTTTAAAACGGAAGGGTGGAAACACCCGGGTGAGTTGCAAGTAAAATAACGTGCCCAGTAATTTAGGAGGAAACAAAATGGCAGCAACAAAAGGTAAGAAAATCAGAATCAGACTTAAGGGTTACGATCATGACCTTGTAGATAAGGCAGCTGAAAAGATCGTTGAAACAGCAAAGCGTACAGGCGCTCAGGTTTCAGGTCCAGTTCCACTTCCTACAGAAAAGGAAATCGTTACAATCCTTCGTGCTGTTCATAAGTACAAGGACAGCCGTGAACAGTTTGAACAGAGAACACACAAAAGGCTTATCGACATTTTAAGACCCTCAAACAAAACAGTTGAGGCTCTTACAAGTCTTGAGCTTCCTGCCGGTGTTGACATCGAGATTAAACTCTAATATTTAATCTTTAAGAACAAGACATCGAGCAAGGTCAAGTCGGGAAATCCCGACCAATAACCAAAGGAGGAAATAAAAATGCAAAAAGGTCTTATCGGTAAAAAAATCGGTATGACACAGCTTTTCGACGAAAACGGAAAAGTAATTCCTGTTACAGTTGTTGAAGCTGGTCCATGCACAGTAGTGCAGAAGAAGACAATCGAGAATGACGGCTATGCTGCAGTTCAGGTTGGTTTTGGCGACGTTAAAGTTACAAAAGTGAACAAGCCAATGGCAGGTCACTTCAAGAAGGCTGACGTTGCTCCAAAGAAAGTGCTCAAGGAATTTAGACTTGCAGACACAGATTCAGTAAACGTAGGCGACATCCTCAAGGCTGACATCTTCGCAGTAGGCGACAGAGTTGACGTTGTAGGAACAAGCAAAGGTAAGGGTACAGCAGGCGTAATTAAGCGTTGGAACTTCTCACGTCTTAAGGAAACTCACGGTACAGGCCCTGTTCACCGTCACGGTGGTTCACTCGGCGTTATCGACCCAGCTCGTATCTTTAAAGGCAAGAAGATGGCTGGTCATCTCGGTGCTGAAAAAGTTACAGTTCAGAACCTTGACATCGTTAAGGTAGACGTAGAAAACAACCTTATCGCAATTAAGGGCGCTATTCCAGGTCCTAAGAACGGTATCGTTGTAATCGCTGACTCAGTTAAATCAAAGTAAGAGAGGAGAGTTAAGAAATGGCTAAATTAGCAGTAGTAAATACAAAGGGCAAGAAAGTTTCTGATATCGAGCTCAACGACGGCATTTTCGCTATCGAGCCAAATACATCAGCAATGCACCTTGTAGTAGTTAATTACTTGGCACATCAGCGTCAGGGTACACAGTCAACTCTCACTCGTGCAGAGGTGTCTGGTGGCGGTAAAAAACCATGGAGACAGAAGGGTACAGGTAGAGCTCGTCAGGGTTCAACAAGAGCTCCTCAGTGGACACATGGTGGTATTACATTTGGTCCTAAGCCACGTGCTTACGGATTCTCAATCAACAAGAAGGTAAGAAGACTTGCTATGAAGTCAGCTCTTTCTGCAAAGGTTGCAGCTGAAGAAATGATCGTTCTCGATTCTTTCAACATGGATGCAATCAAAACTAAGGAAATGGCTAACGTTCTCGCAGCTATCAAGGCTGGCAAGAAAGCTCTTATCGTTCTTCCAGAGAAAAACGACGTAGTTTATAAGAGCGCTAGAAACATCGCTGGTGTTAACACAACTCTTGTAAATACACTTAATGTTTATGACATTCTTAACTGCGACACAATCGTAGTTCTTAAGGATGCAGTAGCAAAAATTGAGGAGGTTTATGCATAATGAAACTTGCACAGGAAATTATCCTCGCTCCAGTTATTACTGAAGAATCAATGATGGGTACTGCAGACAAAAAGTACACATTCAAGGTTGCTAAGGATGCAACTAAGGTTGACATCGCAAAGGCTGTTGAAACACTTTTCGGCGTTCAGGTTGAAAAGGTTAACACAATGAACGTACGTGGCCAGATGAGACGCTACGGCAGATTTGAAGGCTACAAGGCTTCTTGGAAAAAGGCTATCGTAACTTTGACAGCTGATTCAAAGACAATCGAGTTCTTTGACGGAATGATGTAATGATTTTGAGGTCAGGCGGTAAGGTATGGAGTTTCGACATACTCCGCAAAGCTTCCTGACAGGCTTTCGAGCCACTCCCAACTTTTAAAATAAACAAAGGAGATGAAAGATATGTCGATTAAAGTCTATAAGCCGACTACAAACGCAAGACGTAACATGTCGGTTACAGATTATTCCGAGCTTTCAAAGGTTGCTCCAGAGAGAAGTCTTCTCGCTCCTCTCAAAAAGCACTCAGGCCGTAACAGCTACGGAAGAATTACAGTTCGTCACCACGGTGGCGGAAATCGCAGAAAGTACCGTATTATCGACTTCAAGAGAGATAAGATGGGTGCTGCAACAGTATTAACACTTGAATATGACCC
>JAZOWH010000116.1:0-2101 GCA_045659165.1 Candidatus Fimenecus sp.
CTGTGGGTTATCAAAGAATTCGTTTGGTGTGTTCTCTTCAATGATTTTACCACCATCCATAAAGATAACTCTTGTAGCAACTTCACGAGCAAAGCCCATTTCGTGAGTAACAACAACCATTGTCATACCTTCACGAGCAAGGTTTTTCATAACATCAAGAACTTCACCAACCATTTCAGGGTCAAGTGCTGATGTAGGTTCGTCAAAGAGCATTACTTCTGGTTCCATGCAAAGAGCACGAACAATAGCAACACGCTGTTTCTGTCCACCTGAAAGCTGTGATGGGTAAGCGTCTGCTCTGTCCTTAAGTCCAACTCTGTCAAGAAGTTCGAGTGCCTTGTTTTCTGCATCTTCCTTTGCTTTACCAAGAAGTGTTGTAGGTGCTATCGTCATATTCTTAAGCACATTCATATTAGGGAAAAGGTTGAAGTGCTGGAACACCATACCCATTCTCTGACGGTGAGTATTGATGTTTGTCTTTTTGTCAGTAATATCAGTTCCATCAAAATAGATTTTACCTGATGTTGGGATTTCAAGGAGATTAAGTGAACGCAAGAATGTGGATTTACCTGAACCAGATGGTCCAACGATAACAACGACTTCACCCTTCTTGATTTCACAGTCAACTCCGTCAAGAGCCTTAACGACACCACCTGTGTAGTGCTTCTTAAGATTTTCAACTTTAATAAGAACTTTGTTATCTGTCACTCTTACGCAACCTCCTTTCGAGAATGCCTACAAGCCATGAAAGAATCATAACAAGAACAAGGTAAATAGCCGCAACTGTAAGGAGCGGAATAAAGTATTCAAAGGTTCTACCTGCAATTGTGTTACCTGCTTTTGTAAGGTCGATAACACCAACATAACCTGCAACTGAAGTTTCTTTGAGCAATGCAATGAATTCGTTACAAAGTGTAGGAAGAACTGCTTTGAACATCTGTGGAATAACAATGAATCGCATTGTCTGGAAATAGTTAAAACCAAGGCTTCGACCTGCTTCAAACTGTCCGTGGTCAATTGACATAATACCTGCACGGAAGATTTCAGCAACGTAAGCACCTGAATTTATACCGAATGCAAAAATTGCAACAGGGATTCCGTTGTCTGCAAGAGCAAAAATAACAAAATACGAAATCATCAACTGAACAACAACAGGAGTACCACGAGTAACTGTAAGATAGAATTTGCAAATTCCGTTAAGCACTGCAAGAATATAATATCCTACGCCACCACGAAGTTTCATTGACTCTTTGTTTTTATCAAAAGATGTACGGATTGCTGCCACAACGATACCGAGAACAATACCGATTGCCAATGCGCCAAAAGTGATTGTAAAAGTGTTTTTGAGACCATCAAGAATAAACTCATAACGGTTACCATCAATCATAACTCTTTTAAACTTTTCAGCAAAAGCAATCAAAGCACCAATAATATGGTCAAACATAGATTTTCTCCTTTCATAAACTCAAAAATTCAGGGTGGAGATTTTCCACCCTGAACTGGGAATTCATAATAAATTATTTATTATTCTGCTGGAAGATAGTATGGGTCAAAGTCATCAATTGACTGAATCTTGCTGTTTTCTGTAACGATAACAGCCTGAACACCTGTTGCGTATGAGTCTGAGAAATCAACTTCGTTAAGTCTTTCTTCAGTAACTGTCATACCAGCCATACCCATAGAGTATTTACCTGCCTGAACACCAGGAATAATTGAGTCAAATGCAACGTTTTCGATAACAAGGTCATAGCCAAGTTTGTCAGCGATAATCTTTGCAACTTCAACGTCAATACCGAAGTACATATCACCATCGATATATTCATATGGAGGGAATTCAGCATTTGTAGCCATAACAAGGTTTGGCTTATCTGTATCTTCTGATGTTACAGGAACACCAACAAGTGCTGCACCTGTGTTGTTGATATACTTGTCAACGATTGTCTTAACTGAACCAGCAGCGATAAGTTCTTTAAGAGCACCATTAACTGCATCTTTAAGCTCAGCGTTGCCCTTCTGGAAGCAGATAGCATAATCTTCAACTGCATATTCTGTTTCAAGGATTCTAAGACCTTCGTTTGCTGCTACATAAGCTTTTGCAGGT
>JAZOWH010000117.1:0-2043 GCA_045659165.1 Candidatus Fimenecus sp.
GTTGCAGGTGTTGCAGGAGTTTCCCATACAAACGAATGGTCGTTAATTACACAGCATTCAGGGTTTAAGTCAAAGAATTTGCCTGCGTGGTCACGATATCCCGTTGCCACGCCCTTTTTCTTTGGCACTTCCATAAGCAGATTCCACATTTCAGGCACAGGAATATGCTGAAACATAATTGTTGGCACATAGTCTCCATACTTTTCTTTAAGTTCATCACGAAGTCCTTTATACCATTCAATTTGACCAACTGACACGGGACTGCAACGACCATTAAGGCTCATTGAAAGACTATCAATCAAAAGCACATTGAGTTTTGGTGCTCCGTCTTCACCCATAACAAGAAGATTATGGTTGCAATAACCATCAATATTGTCATCTGCATTAAAAGCAAGACAATTTTCGTGTTGTTTATAGAGTTCTAACTGTTGCTCTTTATTTGCGGCACATTGGTCGTCGTGATTACCAAACACAAATGTAAAAGGCACTCCCATTTCGTCAAGTGGCCTCAAAAGATTATCAATGGCAATCTTTGGATTTGCTTTTCTGTCACCAATATTAAAGGTTATGCCGTAACCTTTTAACTGGTCACCACTGAACACAACCAAATCAGGTTTTGCCTTTTTTAAAGCACAACGAATGAAATTTACTGTATCAGGCGAAGTCCAGCTTGTGTCTTGTGTATCAGCAATTTGCATTATTCTGAATTTTCCGTTATTGAATTTAAGTTCCATTTTCATCACCTAAAACATTATAACAAAAACAACCACCTTATTCAAGGTGGTTGTTTCATTATAGTTTAACTTATTTAAGGTTTGCTTTAAGTGTTTCAAGTTCTTCCTTGAGTGTTTCAGGAAGCTTGTCGCCGAATTTTGCATAGAATTCGCCAATGCCTTCTGCTTCTGCTGCCCAAAGGTCCTTATCAACGTCAAGAATGCTTTCAAGTGATTCAACTGAAACTTCACCTTCAAGACCTTCGATGTTGATGTCCTTAGCATATGGAAGGTAACCGATAGCTGTTTCCTGAGCGTCTACTTCGTTTTCGCAACGTTTGATAATCCATTCAAGAACACGGAGGTTATCACCGAAACCAGGCCACATGAAGTTGCCTTCGTCGTCTTTTCTGAACCAGTTAACATTGAAGATTTTTGGAGCTTTATCAGCATCAAGAGTCTTACCAATGTTAATCCAGTGCTGCCAGTAGTCACCCATGTTGTAACCACAGAATGGAAGCATAGCCATTGGGTCACGACGAACAACCCCTACTGCACCAGCTGCAGCTGCTGTTGTTTCAGAAGCCATGATTGAACCAACGAATACACCGTGATTCCAGTCACGTGACTGATATACGAGTGGAGCAAGCTTTGCACGACGACCACCGAATACGAAAGCTGAGATTGGAACACCTGCAGGATTTTCGAATTCAGAGCTGATGCAAGGACAGTTAACAGCAGGAGCTGTGAAACGGCTGTTTGGATGAGCAAGGTTCTTGCCTTCTGCTTTCCATTCAACACCATTTGTTTCGATACCTGTCCATTCAACTGCGTTTACAGGAGGATTCTTGTCAAGACCTTCCCACCAAACTGTGTTGTCATCAAGGTTACGAGCAACGTTTGTGAAGATTGTGCCCTTCTTTGTTGAAGCAAGAGCGTTTGGATTTGACTTAACGTTTGTACCAGGAGCAACGCAGAAGAAGCCGTTTTCTGGGTTGATAGCGTAAAGTCTTCCATCAGGACCCTTACGAATCCATGAAATATCGTCACCTACACACCATACTTTGTAACCCTTTGAAAGGTATCCTTCTGGTGGAATAAGCATAGCAAGGTTTGTCTTACCACATGCTGATGGGAAAGCAGCACAGATGTACTTAACTTCACCCTTTGGATTTTCGATACCAAGGATAAGCATGTGTTCAGCCTGCCAACCTTCGTTTTTACCCTGATATGAAGCAATACGAAGAGCAAAGCACTTTTTACCAAGAAGAACGTTTCCGCCGTAACCTGAGTTAACTGAAATGATTGTGTTATCTTCTGGGAACTGGCA
>JAZOWH010000118.1:0-2035 GCA_045659165.1 Candidatus Fimenecus sp.
GCTCAGGTAGTGTTGGTTCAACAATTGCATATACTGCAACTGTAATGGGTCTTGCATCAGACATCGTTATGATTGATATCAACGAAGAAAAGGCACTTGGTGAGGCACTTGATATCAGACAGGGTATTCCTTTCTGTAATCCAGCAACTGTTCGTGCAGGTTCATATCAGGAAGCTGCTGATTCAGATATCGTTATCATTACATCAGGTCTTCCAAGAAAGCCTGGCCAGACAAGACTTGACCTTGCTCAGGCTAATGTTAATATCATGAAATCAATCGCTACTGAAATTGTAAAGTATGCTCCAAAGGCAACATACGTAATCGTTAGTAACCCAGTTGATATTCTTACATATGTTTTCTGCAAAACAACAGGAATTCCTGAAAAGAGAGTTATCGGTTCAGGTACAATTCTTGATACTTCACGTTTACGTGCAAGAATTGCAGAATATTATTCAGTTAACCAAAAGAACGTTCACGCATATATTTTAGGTGAACACGGTGACACAGCATTCGTGCCATGGTCAATCGCTAACATTTCAAACGTTCCTGTTGAAGATTACAGAGATGCTGTTATGAAATCTCATTTATACCCAGAATTCAACAGAGACGAAGTTGAAGATTATGTTCGTAAGTCAGGTGGACGTGTTATCCAGCGTAAGGGTGCAACATTCTATGCTGTTTCAGTTTCAGTTTGTCACCTTTGCAAGTGCTTGTTGAATCCTATCGATACAACACTTACTGTTTCAACAATGCTTCACGGTGAATACGGCATTGACGACGTTTGCTTGAGCCTTCTTAACATCGTTGGTAATAAGCAGGTTCAGGGCAAAATTATTCTCCCTCTTAATGAACAGGAAATCTGGTCATTGAATAAGAGTGCAGAAAGCCTTAAAAATGTTATTAAGCAAATCGAAATATAAGCACATATAGAAAGGAAAAAGAGAAATGGAATTTCGTATTGAACACGACTCTATGGGCGAAATGAAAGTCCCTGCAGACCGTCTTTGGGCTGCACAGACTCAGAGAAGCCATGAAAACTTTGAAATCGGCGTAGGTATCGAAACAATGCCTGCTGAAATCATAAACGGATTCGGTATCCTTAAAAAGGCTGCTGCAATTGCAAATAACGCTCTTCGTCCTGAAAAGATGACAGAAGAAAAAATGAACGCAATCTGCGCTGCTTGTGATGAAGTAAGAGAAGGCAAACTCAATGGCCACTTCCCACTTGTTGTTTGGCAGACAGGTTCAGGTACACAGTCAAACATGAACTCTAACGAAGTAATCGCAAACAGAGGTAACCAGATTCTCGGTAAAACATTACTTCATCCAAACGATGACGTTAATATGAGCCAGTCTTCAAATGACACATTCCCAACTGCTATGCATATTGCTGCAGTTCTTACATTAGAAGACAAGCTTCTTCCTGCAGTTAATGAATTGATTGAAACATTCAAAAGACTTGAAGAAGAAAACGAAGGTATCGTTAAGAGTGGTAGAACTCACTTACAGGATGCAACTCCTATTAAGTTCAGCCAGGAAATCAGCGGTTGGCGTTCAAGCCTTGAAAAGGATGTTGAGTTAATCAACCGTTCAATCGAACCTCTTTACGAACTTGCTCTTGGTGGTACTGCAGTTGGTACAGGACTTAATGCTCCTGCAGGATTTGACACAGGTGTTGCTCAGGAAGTTGCAAAGCTTACAGGCAAACCATTCGTAACAGCTGCAAACAAATTCCATTCACTTACATCAAAAGATGAACTTGTATTTGCACATGGTGCAATCAAGGCTCTTGCTTGTGATATGATGAAAATTGCAAACGACGTTCGTTGGCTTGCTTCTGGTCCTCGTGACGGTCTTGGTGAAATCTTCATTCCTGAAAATGAACCAGGTTCATCAATTATGCCAGGTAAGGTTAACCCAACACAGTGTGAAGCAGTAACTATGGTTGCTGTTCAGGTAATGGGTAACGACGTTGCTGTTAGTATGGCAGCTTCACAGGGCAATTTTGAGCTTAACGTATTTATGCCTGTTTGTA
>JAZOWH010000119.1:0-4433 GCA_045659165.1 Candidatus Fimenecus sp.
TCTTAAGAAAATTGTGCTTGAAGCTATACGAAATTTAGCGGAATTTATTCGTTACAATGAAAAGGTCTTTTTGTATATGATTGCAAAGCAGAATGATGCAATGAGAAAGGCAGAATACGTGAAGCTGAAAAAGACAGTTGCTGACGGCGAAATCCGTATGAAAGAGTTAGACCGCCTTATTGAAAAGGTTTATGAGGATAATGCTCTTGGCAGAATGGATGATGACAGATACCGAAAACTGATGGCTAAATATGAACGAGAACAAAAAGAACTTGCCATAACTGTTTCAGAGGGTCAGGAAACATTGAAATCGGCTGAACAGAAATCTGTTGATTTAAGGTTGCTTCTTCGCACTTTCAGAGAAATGACGGATATACAGGAGCTTACACCGACACTTGTCAATTCACTTATTGAACGTATTGAGGTTCATAACAATGATAAATCAAGCGGTCACTGTTTTGTAAAGGTAGATATTTATTTTACAGGTGTCGGAATGATTTGTATTCCCACAGAGGAAGAAGTAATTGCTATGATGGAAGAAGCAAGAAGGAACCAACAAGAATACCGCATTGTAGCATAACAAAGAGAAAAACGGTGCAACCCCAAATGGGGTTACACCGTATCTCTCAAAAAAACATCCTTATGGGGCGTGCCCATTCACCTTGTCCTTAATTTTTTTGTTTTGAATTAGTGCTTGAAACAAGAATTGTATTCTTCAACCCATCGTAAAATAGTTTTACGGTTGTATGTAGTTGGCATAGCAGCGGTAACTGCAGTTGCGCGTGCTAACTGTAATCCCATTTTAACAACTTTTGAGAGAATTACCTTGTTATTAACAAGTCCGTTAAGCTTTGTCTTGATATCATCCATTGACATTCCACCAAGCATTGCCCCAAGACTTGTTGAGTCAGCGTCAATTGTCATATCCTCGGCATTGAGAATTCCCTTTGCAAAGATATAGTCAAGCTCAGGGCCTTCAAGTCTTGTGAGAAGAAGTTTGATACATGCGAGAGGAGCTAATGCAGCACCAATTTCTTTATAGAAATTTTTCTGATATGTCCAGAGTGTTTCAGCACTGTAAGAACCAGTGCAGTCACTTGAAATAGCATCAGCGAGAATTTTAGCAGCTTTAAGTGAGTTTGCAATACCTGAACCGATAACAGGAACAGTCATAAATCCACTATCACCGATTGCTGCATATCCATCGGCAACAAGAACGCCTAAAGGTTGACGAACAGGGATGTTTGCAAAATCATCAGCACGGATAATTTCTGTACCGATGCTTGGATTTCCCGCACGTAACATTTCGATTTGACCCATTGCATATTCACGGTCAAAAGGACGGAAACGACCGATGAGAACATCAGTATGTTCTTCTTCAGTAGCAACCCAGGAAATACCTAATTCGTTGTTTGGGAGAAGAATAAGTTTAAATTTATCTTTTTCAGCGACTTCGCATGCCTTGTTGAAGAATGCTCTATAAACATAGAATTGTTCATATTCAACAGGATTGTTCTGAATTCCTGTTGATGCAGGCATAGCACGTCTTACAGGTGAATTAAGACCACAAGCATCAATAACAAGGTCAGCAAGGAATTCACCCTTATCAGTTTTAATACCAACAACACGATTACCAAGGAAAACAGGACGCTCGATGTTATGCTCATATTCAAATTTTACACCTGCATTTTCTGCATGCTCAATCAAGTGAGCATAGATGTCACTACGCTCCATTTGGATTTCCTTTTTGTCTTCTTCAGTATGCTGTGTAAGAGCAGTTTCCATAGCAGGACCATAGAAGGTCATATCCTGCTTTAATTTATATTTACTTTTATCAGGAAGAGGAATACCAACTGCAGTCCATCCTTTTTTATCAAAGATATCTGTCCAGTCATAACCCATTTTGCCTTTTGCATTTTTTTCATAGACAGTTACTTCGTAACCTCTTTTTGCAAGCAACATAGCTGCGGCAATGCCGCCGTGTCCGCCACCGGCAACAATAATTTTGTTTCCCATAATAATCCTCTTTTCAATAAAATTACCAGTATGGTACGCGAAAATTATAGCATAAAGGACTTGCTTTTTCAACAAATAAAATGTATAATGTATGAGTATTAAAATGGTCGAATATTGTGTTATTGTGACTGAACGTCGAATAATCAATCGATTGTGAAAGAAAAGGATAATAAAAAATGATGAACAAAAAGCATAAGAATGCGGTTAAAGTCGAAATTCCTGAATACCAGACAATACGAGAAATTGTGTTTGAAGGCACTGCTCGTGGCGGAAACAACAAGCAGTTTATGTTCCTTGATAGAAACAAACAGCTTCAAGAATGTAACTATAATGAAACATTCTATAGAATCAGAACACTTAGCACATATTTTTATAGCAAGGGTTTAAAGAATGGCAAGAAGATTGCAATTGTTTCTGAAAACCTTATTGACTGGGGCTTTGCATATTACGCAATTATCGTTGGTGGTAATGTTTGTGTACCTATGGATGCAAAACTTTCATATGAAGATATTGAGGACCAGATTATCCGTTGCGACTGTGACGCAGTTGTATATTCAAAGAAATTCGTAAAATTTGTTGAACAGATTAAGGCTAATCCAGAAGTTCCACAGATGGAATATTTCTTTATGGATGAGTTTGACACATATTATGCAGAAGGCGAAAAGATGATTGAAGCAGGTGACAATACTTTTGACACAGTAGAAATCAAGCCAGATGACCTTGCTGCAATCGTTTTCACATCAGGTACAACAGGTAAGAGCAAGGGCGTTATGCTTACACATAAAAACGTAGCAAGTAACTGTTCTGCATCACTTCGTGTGCTTACAGGTCGTCATGCTATTGCTTTCTTGCCATTGCACCACACTCTTTCATGGGTTAGTGGCCTTTATGCTACATATATCGTTTCTGAATGGGGTTATCTTTGCGACAGTCTTAAGGATATTCAGAGAGATATTAAAAAATTCCAGCCATACAACTTTACAGGTGTTCCACTTGTTGTTGAAACTGTTTATGACAGAATCTGGAAAACTGCTCGTAAAATGGGTAAGGACGAATTACTCAAAAAGGGTATTAAAATCAGTAATGTGCTTATGAAATTCGGTATCGACAAGCGACGTAAGATTTTCAAGATGGTTCACGATAATCTTGGTGGTAACCTTGATATGATTATCTGTGGTGGTGCATATCTTGACCCTAAATATGAAAAGGGACTTTACGAAATCGGTATTGACGTTTTCAACGGTTATGGACTTACAGAATGTTCACCAGTTATTACATGTAATCACCCTGGCAAATTCAAGTTTGGTAGTGTTGGTACTCCACTTGATTGTAATGAAATCAAGATTGTTGACGCTGATGAAGATGGCGTTGGTGAAATCTATGTAAGAGGTTCAAACGTTATGGTTGGTTACTATAACGACCCTGAAGCAACTGCAGCAGCATTTGACGGTGACTGGTTCAAGACAGGTGACTTTGGTCGAATCGATAAAGATGGTTTCCTCTTTATGGTTGGTAGAAAGAAGAATCTTATCATCCTTTCAAATGGTAAGAATGTTTCTCCTGAAGAAATTGAAGAGAAACTTATGAACAATATTCCTTATGTTAAGGAAGTTCTTGTATATCAAGTAGGCGACAAAATCACAGGTGAATTCTTCCTTAATGAAGAAGATTACCCTGATTGCAGAGACAGTCTTGATGCAGATGTTAAGAAAGTAAATGCAATGATGCCAATGTTCAAGCGTGTTGGTAGTATTGTTGTTCGTGATGAGGAATTCCCAAAGACAACAACAATGAAGATTGCAAGAAAATATCATACAAACTAAAAAATAAAAAGCCTCCGATTTTATCGGAGGTTTTATTTTGCCCAAAAGAAAGCCGCTGATTTTACTCAACGGCTTTTTGTTTTATTAAAGGTTGTAATACTTATCGAATTCTGCAGGATGAGGAATTGCAGAAAGCTGACGACATTCTTCACGTTTTGCCTTAACAAAGTTCTTGAGAAGTTCTTCAGGGAATACGCCACCTTCTGTAAGGAATTCGTAGTCTGCTTCAAGAGCATCAAGTGCTTCTTCAAGTGAAGTAGGAAGGTGCTGAAGCTTTGCCTTTTCTTCGTCACTGAGATGATAAAGGTTCATGTCATATGGACCCCAACCATTTGCATGTGGGTCAATCTTGTTCTTAACACCATCAAGACCTGCCATAAGAATTGCTGCATAGCAGAAGTATGGGTTACAAGTAGCATCAGGGTTACGAAGCTCGAATCTGCGCTTGTCACGACTCTTAGCATATGCAGGAATACGGATAACAGCACTTCTGTTTGATGTTGCATAACCAACTGTTACAGGAGCTTCAAATCCTGGGATAAGACGCTTGAATGAGTTTGTACTTGGGTTTGTAATAGCACAAAGAGCACCAAT
>JAZOWH010000120.1:0-1704 GCA_045659165.1 Candidatus Fimenecus sp.
GGTGTTCCGGGCGACAACCCAATGTGGACAGATGCTGTTGTGGACAGAATGGAAAGAATGGTTCTTCGTGACAGAAACCACGCTTGTGTATTTATGTGGTCTCTGGGTAACGAAGCCGGTGACGGCAACAACTTCATGGAAATGAAGAAAGCTGCACTCAAGCTTGACAATACTCGTCAGTTCCATTATGAAGGTGACTTTAACTTTACAAAGAGTGATGTTATTTCAAGAATGTATCCTGTAGAATCAGTTATGAAAAAGCTCTGCAACAAAGAGCCTATTGAAATCACTCTTTATGACAATATCGCAAACGCTCTTGCAGCTGACTCAAAGCCAATCAAGAAGGAAGATTACTGCAGACCTGTTCTTCTTTGTGAATATGCTCATGCTATGGAAAACAGCCTTGGTAACTTCCAGGAATATATGGACGACTTTGAAGCTTATGACCATATGTGTGGTGGATATATCTGGGACTTTGTTGACCAAGCTATCCGTAGAAAGACAGACAATGGTGACCAGTGGCTTTATGGTACTGACTTTGAGCAATATGAACCGGGCAGATATACTCATCTTCCAAACACAACTGCTATGACAGGTTCAAATACATATTTCAATGCTAACGGTATTATCACAGCTGACAGAAAGCCTCACCCATCATACTTTGAGGTTAAGAAAGTTTACTGTGAAATCAAGGTTAAAGAAAGAGATTTAGAAAAGGGCGAATTTACTCTCATTAACAAGAAACTCTTTACTGACCTTGCTGATTTTGAGTTCAAGTGGAGCTTACAGGCTGAAGGTATTGAAGTTCAGAGTGGTACAGTAGATATTAACTGTGGTCCTCTTTCACAGGTTGACTTTACAATTCCTTATGACCTTAATTCACTTCCTGAAAAGGAATGTGTACTTATCGTTTCATTCCTTAACAAAACTGCACATCCTTGGTGTGAAGCAGGTTATGAACAGGGCTTTGACCAGTTTGTTGTAAAGACTGTAAAACCTCAGGAAAAGAAAATTGACGGTAATGTTACATTCGTTAAGAATGAAAATGCTGTTTTCGTAAATGGTGAAAACTTCAGTGTTAAAATTGATGGTGGTAAAATCACATCACTTAAATATGATGGTAAGGAATACTTAAAATCTGCAGTTGCACCTAACTATTTCCGTGCTCTTACAGATAACGACTTCTCTAACCTTAACTTTATTCCTTTCTTACTTCCGTTCACACCATATCTTAATTGGCAGAGAGCAACAAAGAATGCAAAAGGTACAGTTAAGAATGTAAGCAAAAACAGCAAAGGTCAACTCGTTGTTGAAATTGATTGGAGCGTTCAATTCTTCTCAGGTGTTACATCAACATTTGTAGTAAACGCTGACGGTAGTCTCGAAATCACTCATACAGGTACACCAAAGGGACTTAATCTTACTCGTTTCGGTACAATGATGGGACTCCTTCGTGAATTTGACCAGGTTAAGTGGTATGGTCGTGGTCCTCAGGAAACATATTTCGACAGAAAAACCGGTGGTAACATTACAATCCCCGAAAAGAGCGTTGCTGACCTTGAGCATCACTACATGAGACCGCAGGAAAACGGTAACCGTACTGATGTAAGATGGGTTGAAATCAGAAACAAGGATAATCAGGGTCTTCGCTTTGAAGCTATGGGTGGTACTCCAATCTGTTTCAGTGCTTGGCACTATACTCAA
>JAZOWH010000121.1:0-3759 GCA_045659165.1 Candidatus Fimenecus sp.
TTATCTATTATCCTGTAAGAGTTCTTGGTAATAAAACTATTGTTACTAATGGTGACCAGACAGATACTATCTATGAACTCATGGACAAGCAGATGACATTTGAACAGGCTCTCCGTACTCGCGAATTTGAAGATGATGCTCCAAACTATACACCTCGTATTTCAGGTATTATCCACCATGAAAACGGCGAAATGAATTACGCTATGTCAATTCTCAAGTCAGCAGACGGTGATGGCTCATCATGTCAGAGATATACTTTTGCATACTCAAATCCCCTTCCAGGCAAAGCAAAGTTCATTCATACATACAAATGTGATGGTGACCCACTCCCAAGTTTTGAGGGTGAACCAAAAACTCTTGAACTTCCTAATGTTGATATTGATTCATTAACAGAACTTATCTGGAAAAATCTTAATGAAGATAACAAAGTTTCTCTTTTTGTAAGATACATCGACCTCCAGACAGGTGAATTTGAATCAAGAATCGTTAATAAAAATGTATAAGGAGATTTGAAATGAAAGAATTTGAACTTAAATATGGTTGTAACCCTAACCAGAAACCATCAAAAATCTATATGGAAGATGGTTCAGAGCTTCCAATTGAAATTCTTAACGGCAGACCTGGTTTCATCAATTTCCTTGATGCATTCAACTCTTGGCAGCTTGTAAAAGAAATCAAAGATATTCTTGGTATGCCTGCTGCAACATCATTCAAGCATGTTAGCCCTACACCAGCTGCAGTTGGTGTTAAGCTTCCTGAATCACTTAAAAAAGCTTGTTTTGTTGATGATATCGAAGGACTTGATGATTCTCCACTTGCTTGTGCTTATGCAAGAGCTAGAGGTACAGACAGAATGTCATCTTTCGGTGACTGGATTGCTCTTAGTGACGAATGTGATGCTACAACAGCTAAGCTTGTTGCTCGCGAAGTTTCTGATGGTATTATTGCTCCTGGCTATTCTGCAGAAGCACTTGAAATTCTTAAGGGTAAGAGAAACGGCAACTATAACGTTGTTAAAATTGACCCTGATTATGTTCCTGCAGTACAGGAAAAGAAACAGGTTTTTGGCATCACTTTTGAACAGGGCAGAAACAACTTCAGAATTGATGAAGAACTTCTTTCAAATATGGTTACTGAGAATAAAGAATTCCCAGAAGAAGCAAAGCGCGACTTGATTATCGCACTTATTACACTTAAATATACACAGTCTAACTCTGTTTGCTATGCATATGACGGACAAGCAATCGGTGTTGGTGCAGGTCAGCAGTCAAGAATTCACTGTACAAGACTTGCAGGTACAAAGGCTGACACATGGCATCTTCGTCAGCATCCAAAAGTACTTGAATTGCCATTCCGTGATGACATTCGTCGTCCTGACAGAGATAATGTTATTGATGGTTATATCAATAAGAACGAAGAAGATGTTTGTGCAGATGGAATCTGGCAGAAATACTTCAAGACTCAGCCAGAACCACTTACAGCAGAAGAAGCTAGAGCATACCTTGACACAATTACAGGTGTCTCAGTTGGTTCAGACGCTTTCTTCCCATTCAGTGATAACATTGAAAGAGCACGTAAGAGCGGTGTTTCATATATCGCAGAGCCAGGTGGATCAATCCGTGATGATGTTGTTATTGATTGTTGTAATAAGTATGGTATTGCAATGGCATTCACAGGAATGCGTTTATTCCACCACTAATTTTGAGGTTTAATATGAAGATAATGGTTGTCGGTGGTGGCGGTAGAGAACACGCTATCATCAAGAAATTAAAAGAAAATAAAAATATTACAGAGATTTTTGCATTACCAGGTAATGGTGGTATTGCAGCAGATGCTACTTGCGTAGATATCGGTGCTACTGACATTGATAATATTGTATCATTTGCAGTAGAAAATAAGATTGATTATGCTGTTGTTGCACCTGATGACCCTTTGGTTTTAGGTTGTGTTGATGCTTTAGAAGAAAAGAACATTCCTTGTTTTGGACCAAGAGCTAACGCAGCTATCATTGAAGGCAGTAAGGTGTTTTCAAAGAACTTAATGAAGAAGTATGGTATTCCTACTGCTGCATATGAAGTTTTCGAAGATATGGAAGCTGCTCTCAACTATCTTGAAACTGCTCCTATTCCAACAGTTATCAAAGCTGATGGTCTTGCACTTGGTAAGGGTGTTATTATTGCCCAGACTCGTGAAGAAGCAAAAACTGCTGTCCGTGATATGATGGAAGGCGGAATTTTTGGTAAATCTGGTTCACGTGTTGTAGTTGAAGAATTCCTTACAGGTCCTGAGGTATCTGTACTTGCATTTACCGATGGTAATGTTGTAAAGCCTATGGTTACTTCAATGGACCACAAGCGTATCGGAGATAACGATACAGGTCTTAACACTGGCGGTATGGGTACTGTTGCACCTAACCCTTATTATACAAAAGCAATAGCTGACGAATGTATGGAAACAATATTCCTTCCTACAATCAACGCTATGAATGAAGAAGGACGTACATTCAAAGGATGCCTTTACTTCGGTCTTATGCTTACACCAAATGGCCCAAAGGTTATCGAATATAACTGCCGTTTTGGTGACCCTGAAACACAGGTTGTATTACCACTTCTTGAAAGTGATTTGCTTACTGTTATGATGGCAACAACAAACGGTACTTTGGCTGATACAGAAGTTAAATTTGCAGACAAGCATGCTTGCTGTGTTATTTTGGCTTCTAACGGTTACCCTACTGCTTACAAAAAAGGTTTTGAGATGACCTTTACAGAAGAAGCACTTGCAGCTACTTTTGTGGCAGGAGCAAAAATTGAAGACGGCAAACTTGTTACATCAGGTGGTCGTGTTACTGGTACAACTGCTGTTGCAGATTCTCTTGCAGAAGCAATCAAAGAAGCCTATCGTCTGTCCGACGGTGTGAAGTTTGAAGGTGCTTATCGCAGAACCGATATCGGCCAGAAAGCTCTTCAGGCTATATAAACCCCAAGTGATAATGGAGGAAAATATCATATGGTATATCGTATATTTGTTGAAAAGAAGACTGGTTTGGACAACGAAGCAAAAGGTCTTCTTAACGAAGCAAAAAACTTGCTCGGCATTGAAAATTTAGAAGACATTCGCCTTTTCAATCGCTATGATGCAGAAAATATTACAGAAGAATTGTTCGACTATGCTGTAAAAACTGTTTTCTCAGAACCACAGCTTGATAATGTTTCTGATTGTGTTAATATTCCTGAAGCATATGTTTTTGCAGTTGAAGCTCTTCCAGGTCAGTTTGACCAGAGAGCTGACTCTGCTGCTCAGTGTATTCAGATTATCTCACAGGGTGAACGTCCACTTATCCGTACAGCAAAAGTTTATGCTCTTTATGGTGCATTGACAGACGCTGACACTGCTGCTTTCAAAAATCACGTTATCAATGCAGTTGAAAGCCGTGAGGCAGCTCTTGAGTTACCTGAAACTCTCGCAGTTGAATATGCAGCTCCTGAAACAGTTGCTACTGTTGATGGCTTTATCACTATGGATGAAACTGCACTTGCAAATCTTCTTGATGAAAAGGGACTTGCAATGGACCTTGATGACCTTAAGTTCCTTCAGGCTTATTTCAGAGATACCGAAAAGAGAGATCCCACAATAACAGAAATCCGTGTTGTTGACACATATTGGTCTGACCATTGCCGTCACACAACCTTCTCAACACATATAGACAATGTCCGTATTGACGATCCTGCAGTTCAGGCAGCATATGAAAGATATCTTGCT
>JAZOWH010000122.1:0-1717 GCA_045659165.1 Candidatus Fimenecus sp.
ATAGAAAGTATAGTAGAGGGAAGTAAAACTGCCCTCTCGAGGAGAGCAGTTGAGTTATTCGGTTAGCATAATATCAATTATACATTAGGCATACCCGCCGGTAACAATTTCCCAAGGTCCATCCGATGTACGTGCTAAATAGTATGACCAAGTATATAATGCATTTGGTTCCAAAGCACCTGAATTGGTAATCGGAGAACGAAAACAAGTCTTAAATACAGCACAATCTGTATAAATTTTACCATCTGTTGCAAGTTCATTGCAGTAATTTAAATTGTTTTGACTTATGGTATCACCTTCATATTTTATCAGAAAAAGCATACAACCTTCTTTAGCGTTTATCTTTTCTTTAATTAGGTTTGCTGCTGCCTTTCTTTCGTCCATAGTGTAAATTTCAGAGCTTCCGAAAAAGGTTTTTGGTACAAAAATAGTGATTGCAAAAATCATTACAACGAGTACACATATAACACTTATGATTTTCTTTTTCATAATGCTTACCCCCTTAGATAAATTTATCTTTGTCAAATTGATTATACCATAACTCTTCAAGAAATTTCAATCTGTTTATATGCACTTGTTACTTCACAGTAGCAGGTGTTTTTTATATCAAAAATCCTAAATTCCGGTGTATGAATACTGCGTCACATTTTTGGTAAAAGGGTCGTTGTGACCCTTTAGCAACTTATAATTTGCTTTTACCAATGGGCAACAAGTGCCCATTGGAATCTTCGCATCAGGTAATTCTAGTAAGTGGACATCGCGTCCACTTACTAACTTTACATATAAAAATATTTTTATGAAAGGAGTGTTTATCTTCAACATTCGTGACAGACCCATTTTCCACCGCACCCGTAGAGGGTGCTTTTTTTATGCCCAAATTTATTATCAAACAAAATTTTAATCTAATGGAGGAAAACAAATGAAAAAAATGAATGATGTAATCATCATTGGTGTTGACCATGGTTATGGCAACATCAAAACTGCAAACCACTGTTTCAGAACAGGCATTACGGCTTACGATTCAGAGCCGCTTTTCACAAAGGATATGCTCGTTTACGGTGGCAAGTTCTATCTTATCGGTGAAGGACACAAGGAGTTTCTTCCCGACAAAATCAAAGACGAGGACTATCATGCCCTCACACTTGTGGCTATTGCAAAGGAGTTAAGTGCAGAAAACTTAACGGTCGCCACGGTTCACATTGCGGCAGGTCTGCCTCTCACTTGGACTGCAGGTCAGAAAGAGAGCTTCAAAGCATATCTTACCAAAAACGACGAAGTAACCTTCACTTGGCAGCATACCGAGTACAAAATCAAAATCGCAGGTGCGAGTATCTACCCTCAGGGTTATGCGGCGGTTTCACAGTTTGCAACCAAAATGGACGGTGTAAACCTTGTGGCTGACATTGGCAACGGCACAATGAACGTTCTGTATGTCATAGACGGCAGACCGCAGTCGGAAAGAATGTACACAGGAAAGGTCGGCACTCACTTCTGTACTGTTGATATTCGTGAAGCATTCCTCAGAAAAACACAGAGAGAAATCAACGAGCATATCATTGATGAGGTGCTGTGCAGGGGTACTGCAAATATTGTTCAGGCGGATATGAAAATCATCAAGGCAGAGGTGCAGAAATATGTATCTGAAATCTTTCACAGGCTCCGTGACCACGGGTACGATGAAAATACCATGATGTTGTATATCACCGGCGGTGGCGGT
>JAZOWH010000123.1:0-10525 GCA_045659165.1 Candidatus Fimenecus sp.
ATACAATGATTATCTCTCCTGACGAAGGTGGTATCTCACGTTGTATGCAGTATTCAAACTATCTTGGTCTTGACCTTGGTATGTTCTACAAGCGTCGTGATTACTCAAGAATCGTTGATGGTAGAAACCCAATTATCGAACATCAGTTCCTTGGTTCAAATATCGAAGGTAAAGATGTTATGATTATCGACGATATGATTTCATCAGGCGAATCAATGCTTGATGTTTCAAAGAAACTTAAAGAACTTGGTGCAAACAGAGTATTTATTTTCTCAGCATTCGGTCTTTTCAATGCAGGTCTTGATTCTTTTGACAAGGCTTACCGTGATGGTCTTTTTGATAAGGTATTCACAACAAACCTTGTTTACCGTATGCCTGAACTCAAGAAGCGTGAATGGTACTGCGAAGTTGAACTTTCAAAATACCTTTCATACATCATCGATACTCTTAACCACGATAAGTCAGTTAGCAAGCTCCTTAACCCAGCTGACAAAATCGATGTTCTTCTTAAAAAAGCAGGAATCAAATAAACAATGTAATCGGAGACATCTTTTAACAAGTTGTCTCCGTTGTTATTTTTATTTCAGGAGTTTTTTATGAATAAAGATACCCAAAACAAGGTCACAAGCCAAAGGGACTATTGGTTTGACAATGCAAAAGCCTTTTTAATCTTATCCGTTTTTATCGGTCATATCTGCGATTGTATTATAAATAATGTTAATTTTGAATACGATATTCCCCTTTGGATTAATACTTTATATAAGTTTATTTATGTTTTCCATATGCCTGTATTTATGATTATTTCCGGACGCTTTGCAAAAGGCAGAGTTGACCGTAACGATTGGATTGGAGCATTCAATAAGCTTATTATTCCCTATATTGTCGTTCAAATCTTTATGATATTGTTTTACGTTGTGACAGACTATTCAAAAGTTACTCTTAAAACATTCACAAGGCCAGGATATGGTCTTTGGTACATACTCGTACTCGGTATTTATCAGATTGTAACACCGCAGTTATTCAAAATCTTCCGTCACAAGTGGACTCTTTTACCTGCATCTCTTGTACTTATGCTTTTATACTTATATTTTGCACCGATTCTTCCACCACCTGTTGCACGAATTATAAATTTCTATCCTTTTTTCATTTTTGGTTATCTTACTTCAAAGCTTGACTTCAATCTTTTGAAGAAACCAATTTTCAGGCTGTTAAGTGTTTGTGTTTTAGTTGGTCTGTTTATACTTATTTCACAAGACAATATAATTGAGGTTGCATATTTATCAAGCAAAAGAGTTTTCGTTGAGTACAACGAGTGGTTAGGTGTAAGCAAATCTGAATTTTTAGTAATAACAATTGTCAGATATCTTGCTGGTTTTATCAGCTTTTTCTTCATAATGGGTATAAGTCCTGTTAAGAAAACCATATTCACAAAAATTGGTACTCGTTCAACATTTGTTTACATACTGCATCTGTTCATAATTGTTGCACTTGTGGCTTATGACAAGCAATACAATATACTTGATTTTTGCAGAAATGAAATTTTTGCCATTATGATGATTATTCTCACAATCCCTGCAAGTTTTATTATGGTCTCTTCTCCTGTGAGAAAATGTACAAAGTGGCTTGTGACACCTGATTTTGATTTAAGAAAAATCGTCACAAAAATTAGTAAATAAAGTTTTTCCGATTTAAACTTAATTTTACAGTTGAAATAATATTAAAAAATGTAGTATAATATTTACAAATATTTTTTGTTATACTTATGGAGGTTAACATGAGAAACATTAAGGTTATTAACAACAACTGGTTATTCTCAAAAAATGCAAAAGCTGCTCCTGCAACTCTTCCTGCTGATTGGGAGGCTCTTAATCTTCCTTTTACATGGAATGGTAAAGATGGTCAGGATGGTGGCAATGACTATTACAGAGGTACTTGCTATTTCGCAAAAGAAATCAAGGCAGATGAACTTCCTGAAGGTGCAGTTAAATATCTTCAGTTCGAAGGCGTAAACTCTTCTTGTGAAGTATTCTGGAATGGAAAAAGCATCACAAAACATGATGGTGGTTATTCTACATTCCGTGTTGAAATAAAAGATATCAAAGAAGCAAACTTACTTGTTGTTGCAGTTGACAACTCTGCTAATGACAGAGTTTATCCACAGAATGCTGACTTCACATTCTATGGTGGTATCTATCGTGATGTAAGCGTTATCGGTGTACCTGAAAACCACTTTGACCTTGATTATTATGGCTCACCTGCTATTATGGTTACTCCTGAAATCAAGGGTATTAACGCTGAAATCGAAATCAAAACATTCTTCAAAAATGACGATTGCAAAGTTCGTTATGAAATCATTGCTGATGGTGAAGTTATCGCATCAAAAGAAGACGATGATGATGCAGAATTTGAAATCAAGAATGTTCATCTTTGGGATGGTTTAAAAGACCCATATCTTTACACAGCAAAAGCAACTCTCCTTTACAAAGGTGAAGAAGTTGATGAAGTTTCAACAAGATTTGGTTGTCGTACATTCAAAATTGACCCTCAGAAAGGTTTCTTCCTTAATGGTCGTGAATACCCTCTTCGCGGTGTTTCAAGACATCAGGACAGACCTGATGTAGGTAATGCTCTTACTCCTGAAATGCACAAGGAAGACCTTGAACTTATCCTTGAAATGGGTGCAAATACAATTCGTCTTGCTCACTATCAGCATTCACAGGTTTTCTATGACCTTTGTGACGGAGCAGGTCTTGTTCTCTGGGCTGAAATCCCATATATTTCAAGCCATATGCCAACAGGTTATGACAATACAATTTCACAGATGAAAGAACTTGTTATTCAGAACTACAACCATCCATCAATCGTTGTATGGGGACTTTCAAACGAAATAACAATTGCAGGTTCAAATCCAAATCTTATCAAAAACCATAAAGACCTTAACGATATGGTTCACAAAATGGATAAGACTCGTCTTACAACTATCGCAGCAGTTTCAATGTGTGATATCAATGATGAATATGTTCACATTTCTGACGTTCTTTCATACAACCACTATTTCGGTTGGTACGGTGGAAACACAGATATGAACGGACCATGGTTTGATGATTTCCACAAGAAATATCCAAACAAGCCAATCGGTCTTTCTGAATACGGTTGTGAAGCACTTAACTGGCACACATCTGAACCAACACAGGGTGACTACACAGAAGAATATCAGTCATATTACCACGAAGAACTCATTAAGCAGATTGCTGAAAGACCTTATCTTTGGGCAACTCACGTATGGAATATGTTCGACTTTGCTGCTGATGCTCGTGCTGAAGGTGGCGAAAACGGTATGAACCATAAGGGTCTTGTTACATTCGACAGAAAGTACAAGAAAGACTCATTCTATGCATACAAAGCATGGCTCTCTGATACCCCTGTTCTTCACCTTTGCTCAAAGAGATATATTGACAGAGTTGAAGACGTAACAAAGGTTACTGTTTATTCTAACCAGCCAGAGGTTGAGCTTTTTGCTAATGGCGTAAGCGTTGGTAAGCAGACAAAGGGCAAATATCCATTCTTCTACTTTGATGTTAAAAATGAAGGTACAACTGAACTTAAAGTTGTTGCAGGTGACCTTACAGACACAGCAACAATCAACAAGGTTGATACTCCAAACGAAAGCTACATTATGAAGGAAGAAGGTCAGGTTATTAACTGGTTTGAAATCAGCACTCCTGACGGACGCCTTTCAA
The DNA here is from genome assembly GCA_045659165.1 of Candidatus Fimenecus sp. Classification (GTDB taxonomy): domain Bacteria; phylum Bacillota; class Clostridia; order Oscillospirales; family Acutalibacteraceae; genus Fimenecus. Next base: position 3,741 of record JAZOWH010000123.1, read on the forward strand.
TCAACAACACAATCGGTGACATTATGAGCACATTTGGTGGTAAAATCGTAATGTTCAAGTTTGTTATGATGCTCAAAGATGCTATGAGTGGCGGCAAGGATAAAGATGGTGAAGAAAAGAAAGGCGGCGGTGGCGTAATCGGCGGCTTCAAACTCACTCCTGCTATGCTCAAGAACATTTATGGTATGGCTAAGGGCTTCACAATCAAACGTGCTTGTTCAATGCTTGGCGGTGCACTTTCAAAGGAACAAATCCTTGAAATCAATGCAAAGCTTAACAAAGTAAAGGCACCAAAGAAAAAGTAAATACAACAATAAAAAGGCATCCATATGGGTGCCTTTTGAATTCAGGTATTAAAAAAGGTGAGGATATCCTCACCTTTTCTTTTTAATTATTGCTTACATGAACATCAATCTGGTTGTATGGAATTGTGATACCGTTTTCATCAAATGCCTTTTTAACATTTTCGATTGTATCAAAGTTCACATCCCAATAATCTGCATTTTTACACCAGATACGAACTGTATATTTAAGTGCACTGTCACCATGTTCTGAAAGACGAACAAATGGTGCAGGATTTTTAAGTGCCATTGGATTATTTTCAATAACCTTACCGATTACCTTTTTAACTGTATCCATATCGCAGTCATATGATGTTGTGAATACAAGGTCAACACGACGCAAATCCTCTGATGAATAGTTTTCAATTACAGAGTTTGTAAGTGTACCATTTGGAATTGTGATGCGCTTGTTATCAATAGTAAGAAGTTCAGTATAAACAACTGAAATTTCACTTACAGTACCACTTTCCCCCGCTGCTTCAATATAATCTCCAACCTTAAATGGTTTGAAAAGGAGAATCATAATACCGCCAGCAAAGTTTGAAAGTGAACCCTGTAAAGCAAGACCAATTGCAGCGGCACAAGTTGTAAGCACTGCCACAAAAGATGTTGCTGGCACACCTAATATCATAAGTACTGTTACAAAGAGAATTGCATAGAGAACAACACTTATGAAACTCACAGCAAACGAACGAAGACTTGAATCAATCTTATCGAGTTTTGGTGATGTTCTAATCCATTTTTTAAGCCACTTAATTGCTTTTAAGCTAACAATCACAAGCACAATTACTGCAACAAGCTTAAATCCTGTTGTTGTGGCAAATTCAACAAGTTTGTTGATTAACTGTTCAAAGCCTGTCTTTGTTGCCACACCTGCAAGTTCATCTTTTATCTGATTCATATCCATTTTTATCTACCCTTTTATACTAATTTATCAAAAGCCGAAAAGTAAACGGAAAAATTCAATAATTCTTTCAAAGAATGATAATTTTCCTACAATCTCAAAATTGAAATCTGTATAATTCTTGATGTATTTATATGCTCTTGAATTCTTAATAAGTTCAAATGTAACATTATCGCATCCGTTGAATGCATTATCTTCAAAGGAACTTACAGTCTTTGAAAGATAAATTGTTTTAAGTTTAGGACAATCAAGGAATGCGTTCATACCAACATATTCAACACCATTTTCAAGTCTTACACTTTCAAGTTCCTTACAGCCTTTGAATGCAGCCTCAAAAATATAGCAATAGTCACTACTGCTGATTACAACATCAGTAATTCCTGTGTTTGCGAATGCGAGTTCACTGATATAGTATATATCTTTGCTGAAAGTAACATCTTTAAGTGCAGTACAGTTTTCAAATGCACTTATACCAATAGAGTCCACATTTTCAAGGTTGATTGTTTCAAGATTTTTACAGTTGCGGAATGCAGAATCCCATATATAATAGTTACCCTTCGCACTGAATTTCTTGATACTGCTGTTACAGAAAGCGTAATCACCAATGTATTCAAGTTCATTTGCTACAACTTCATCAAGTTCCTTACAACCATAGAAGGCATAAGCACCGATTGCACCTACATTTGGTTTAAGTGTAACTGTTCCTTGCGCTGCTGATGGAAGATAATATACAAGAATCAAACCTTCTCTTTCTTCACCATCAAAATAGAATGTTGTTTTATGATAAATTCCGTCACCGTCTTTTACAAGCACAGTATTCGCAACATCAACTGTGATATTTTCAAGAGTTTTACAATCCTTGAAAGCACCTGAAATCTCATAAACGCTTTGTCCTAAACATATTTCCTTGATGTTTGTGTTTGAAAAACAGTCAACACCAAGACTAGCCACATTTTCACCAAGTGTAACATTCTCAAGACTTGTGCAATCTTTGAATGCCCCTTCTCCGATAGACACAATTTCATCTGAAATTGTAACATCTGTTAAATTACGGCATGACATAAATGCATAATCAGGAATTGCTGTAACTTTATTATTAAAGACAACATTCTTCAATCCTGACATAAAGAAACACTTTGGTGCAATAATTTCAATATTATCAGGAATTGTATATTCTTCAGCATTTCCTGTATATGAGAAAAGAACATTTTTACCGAAGATTGTTTCATCCTTTGAATAGATTTCTGCTTCAAATGGAGTACCCATAAAAACATCGTCACCAAACGCCATAAACTCACAACTATCAGGAATGACAACTTCTTCAAGGTAAGGGCTGGACATAAATGCACCATTACCCATATAAACAATCGTTGATGGTAATGTTACAGATGTATAATCACACATATAAAATGCCTGGTCAATAACACCCATAACTTTATACTCGTTTCCCTTATAAGTTATTTCTTCAGGGATAACAATGCCCGGCTTTGGTGAAACATCATCTTCATCCATATCAAATCCCGTTACTATAGCAACATTTTCATATGCAAAATAGTAAACATCATCAACGAGGACTCCAAGGTTTAATTCAAGTGCTGATGCAGACATTGAAAAGACTGACACCAAAGCAACTACGATAAGTAATACTGATAAAAACTTTTTCATAATAATCTCCCTTTCCAGTTTTATTTAACTATTTTTATTGTATTGATTTCAAATGGCCTGAAATCAACTGCAACCATATTATCAACAACATCCAATTTTTGAATATTGTTTTCAAGCATATCGCAAAGGTATGCGTCTTTTACAGGGAAGCCGAAAGTAATCTTTGCTGTTGCACGTTTATTATAATATTCGCAACCACGGAGAATAATGCTATCTTCAGTTTCTGCTTTCTTTGCAGTTTCAAAGATTACGTTATCACAATCAACAGAGAAGAATGAATATTCATTTGCAAGAGTACCCTTGTTTTCACCCGCCTTAACACAAACCATTGGAATATTAAGGTCATAAGCCTTCTGAATTGTACCTGCTTCACGATAATCCCCTGCATGTGGGAAAAGAGAATATGTAAATGTATGTTCACATTTATCTGCATCAGGGTCAGGGAATGTACCACATTTAAGTAATGTAAGACTCATAACGCCATCGTGGATTGCATGACCATATTTACAGTCATTCATAAGGCTGACACCATAGCCATATTCTGACAAGTCACAATATTTATGAGCACAAACTTCAAATCTTGCTGCATCCCAGCTTGTATTTTTGTGAGTTGGTCTTTCAACTGAACCAAACTGAATATCATAAGTTGCCTTATTTGTGTTAACATCAACAGGGAATGCAGTTTTAAGAATAAGATGTGATTCTTTCCAATCCATATAAGTCTGGAAATCAATCTTATCAATATTATTATAAAGGTAAATATTCTGAACGATTGTGCTGTTCTTGAATTTCTTTGTGATTTTAAGGCCTGAACGTTCACCTTCGTTGAGAATCTCTACGCTCTGAACATTTTCTACTTCCCAATGCTTTTCAGTATAATAACTGCTCATTTCCCAGTTATCATATTCTCTTGGATAGTCTTCATATGCAGTAAGCACATTACCACGCTGACCATTTTTAAGGACTTCACGATTATTTCTCTTGTCAAAAATGCTTGTAAATGTACCTTTTTCATCAAGAGTCAAACGGAAGAAATCGTTTTCCACTGAAGTTTCTGTAACTGTAACTTTACTTGCTTCCTCAACAGGATTGATTACCTTATAACCCTTTGCAGGAACATTTTCAGCATAAACCCATTTACCATCAACTTCTACTGCACCACTGTTCACGAAAGAATGTGGGTTAAATACAACATAACCATCAACGGCTTCAACATTATTTGCAATTTCAGTTGTTGTATCTTTAATAATGTCGTTACCAACTGCACCAATTTCTTCGTACTGCTGAGTTGAAACCTCATAAACTTCCTTGATTGATGAACCAGGGATGATATCGTGGAACTGATTGAGAAGAATTGTTTCCCAAGCATTCATCATATCTTCTTTGCGATACTTATAACCATTAAGATACTCGTCAATAAGAGAAAGTGTTTCGGCACGCTGGAACATAAACTCACTGTTACGATTATACTTCTTGTTTTTTGCCTGTGATGTGTATGTACCACGGTGGAATTCAAGATAAAGTTCACCATTCCAATGTGGAATTTTTGGATTATTCTCGGTCTTTGACTTGATATCATCAAAGAATTCACCTGAATAAGCCATTATTGGTGTGCTTGTTCCTGGGATACCGTGTTCAAGTCTGCGGAAATATTCAAAATCCTTTGCGTATGGTCCACCACCACCATCGCCGAAACCGAATGTCATAAGAACATTATCATAAAGGTCTTTCTGTTGATAACGGTCATAAGCACCACGAAGCTGACTTGCGTTAAGTTTTCCGTTATATGTAACATTTGTTGCAGGTTCTCTACCCTTAACCTTATCCTGTGCTGTCATAAAATGAGTGAAAACAGGTGTGTTGTCGATTCCGTGCCAGATGAATGTATCATAAGGCATTTTATTCATTTCATTCCAACCAATTTTTGATGTTACGAATTTATCAACACCACATTTCTGCAAAATCTGTGGAAGTGCTGCTGAATAACCGAAAACGTCAGGCAACCAGAGGATTTTACTATCAACACCAAATTCGTCCTTCATAAAGCGTTTACCATAAATGAACTGACGAACTAAGCTTTCACCAGAACAAAGGTTGCAGTCAGCTTCAACCCACATACCGCCTTCAACTTCCCAACGGCCAAGACGAACCATTTCCTTAACTTCTTCATAAAGTTCAGGTGCATCCATTTTGAGATATTTGTAAAGCTGTGGCTGGCTTGACATAAACTTGTATTCAGGATACTTTTTCATAAGTGCCAATACAGTTGAGAATGAACGGAGAATCTTTTCACGAGTCTGTGCAAGAGTCCATTCCCATGCAACGTCAATATGTGTATGACCGATACAGAATGCGAAAACATCACCTTTTTGGCAGTACTTTCCATAAAATTCTGTTTTAAGATAGTCGATTGCCTTATCAAGTGAAGCATAATATTCATCAGAATATGGACTTCTCATATCAATGAAATTAAGGGCATTGTTAAGATGCTTTTTTATTTCAAAGTAATTTCTTGAATTTTCATCTTCAAATTCAAGAATTTCAAAAGGCACTTTTATATCATAATAAAGCTGCTTTGTTTTAGCATCAATAAGCTGAAGATTTGTTAGGAAATCAACATATTCATCGTGAATACTACCTGAATAAGCATAAAGATAAACTTTATGTGTACCATTTGTTAAAAATACTTCACGATGGTTTTTATCAATACCCTGCTGAAGTTTACCGTCAACGTAAGCAATAAACTGTGGGTTAATATCACACCATCCAAGACGAGCATCAGAAGCAACTGCTAACTGAATTTCTCCATCCCAATGTGATGGCACTTCGATTTCGTTATAAAACCATGCATGCTTGTCCTTTTTACCACCCCAACGGTTGATATAAGGTGTAAAAAGAGTAAAACTGTCGTCAATTTCAGGAAGAGTGTTATCAGTTTTATAGTCACACTCTTTATAGAGAAAATCTGTTATTGGAATATTCTCTTTGATTACAAGTTTCTCGAATTCCTCAAGAAACACGTTTATTCTGTCTTCAATAAAATCTTTGTACATAAGGTATTCCGCCTTTCTCAATTACCAAAAATGTCACTCATCATATAAAATGAGCCACAAACAAGGACCGTTTCATCCTCTTTAGTATTTGAAATAATGTATTTGTATCCCTCTTGGGGATTGTTTATAAACTCACAATCATCACAATATTTTTTTGTGATTTCCTTTAATTTTCCACCATCTAAAGCTCTTGGATTTGATGGGGTTACAGTCACAACTGACTTGCAGAGTGGTGCGATTTTACTCACATAACCTTCCACATCCTTATCAGCCATTAGACCGATTAACATATTGATTTTCTGCACATTGTATTTTTTGAGAAAATTATAAAGTGCCTCTGCACAACCTTCGTTATGACCACCGTCACGGATAACAAGTGGTTTTTCACCAATAATCTCCATTCGTGCAATCATTCTTGTGTTTTCATTCCCCTGTGCAATTGCTTCATCACTTAATCCAAGTGCTTTTGCACATTCAATGGCATTTACTGCGTTTTCAATCTGATGATTACCGGTAAGTTTTGTCTTGTAAACATTTTCATCGTAGACAAAAAGCGTACCAAAAACAGAATCATCAAGAATTTCAGTTTTGTGTGGATTCGTAATAATTAAATTACATCCTTTATTTTCACAAGTTTCTTTTATAACTTTCAATGCGTCATGATGTTGATTTGATGATGTGATAACTGGAACATTTTCTTTAATTATCCCACATTTTTCAAAGGCAATTTTTTCGATTGTATCACCTAAAATTGCCACATGGTCAAGAGAAATGGAAGTAATTACTACTGCTTGTGGTTTTTTCACAACATTTGTTGCATCA
>JAZOWH010000124.1:0-6343 GCA_045659165.1 Candidatus Fimenecus sp.
TCCCATAACAGCAATTCTTGTTTCCATAAAATCACCCCTAAAAACAAAAAAGGTATAATACCCCTGTGAAGATATTATACCGTTAAATTTAAGTGTAGTATTTTATTTATACATTACACCTATCATCCGGAAGCAAAAGCGTCTTCATGTCAGGTCATATATATTTTATCATATTTATTTTTCTGTGTAAAGATTTTATTTTTGTTTTATTGCATTACAGTTGTATTTTTGGTATTATTTTTATATCTTATTAAGGTTGGTGCAAATATGCTTAAAATTATAAGTTTAATATTAAGTTTAGTTACTGTTTTGTCCATGGCTGCAGAAGGAATCCCTTATGCTTTCCGTCCTACATTACAGGTTGATGCAAACTCTTTTCTCGGTGAAGTTTCAAGCAGGGCATCGGGATATCTTTATGGTGTTGCTGAAAATGGTGTGCCTGACAATGCAGTTGTGGAAAGTATTGATGTTTCAAGCATTTCACAAAAGGTAATTGACGGACTTCAGCACCCGATTGGCGACGTTGACCATGTTGCTCCTATGCTCCAGAATTGCGATTACATTACAGTTTATATGCAGGACTGTTTTGATACCTGGTACTATTGTCATCAGGAAATTATGGATATTCGTACAACAGGCAATTATGACAGTATGAAGTTTGTACGTGAAAGATTTTTGCCACAGGTTGAAGAAGCAGTAAAAAAGCTTGTAGAAACTGATTATCAGGACAGACTTGTTTATTGTCTTTATAACGAACCTGACAATGCAGTATGGTTTGGTACGCCATCTCCTGACGGTACTTGGCTTATGTATGACGATGACGCAAAGTTACGTTTTTATGAGGCTTGGAAAGAGACATATGACCTTGTTCGTTCAATTGACCCTGATGCTGTAATCGGTGGTCCCGGATATTGCAACTTTGACCTTTATGAATTAGAACATTTCTTAAAATATTGTCAGGAAAATAACTGTATGCCTGACATTATGATTTATCACGAGCTTGGTGAAACATCTGCATATTATTGGCAGGACCACATTGACCTTTATCGTGAACTTGAAGACGAAATGGGCATCGAAGATATGCCTATTATCGTTACAGAATACGGCACAATGTACGAATGCGGTGCTCCTGCAGATATGGTAAAATACATTTCTGCCATTGAACATTCGGGTGCTTATGCGAATGCTGCATACTGGAGATTAGCAAACAATCTTAATGATACCATTGCCGACAACAACAGCCCTAACTCAAACTGGTGGCTTTTCCGTTGGTATGCTGATATGGAAGGTTATCTTCTTGATTCAAAAATCATTGATATCACACACGCTGACTTTGCAAATGCTATTAAATATGAGTATGACCGATTCCACTATAAATACTTTAACGGATTCGCTTCAATGACTGAAGCAAAAGACGAAATCACAGTTATCTGTGGCGGCTCTGACTACGATAGTTTTGTTAATTTCAAGCATTTAGGAAAGACAAATCTTGGCAAAAAGGTTAATGTTAAAATTGAAAGTGTTTGCTTTGAGGGATTAAGTGGTATTGTTGCTGAGCCTACTGTTGTGGCTGAATATACTGACAGGGTTGTAGGTGGAAAGCTTCGTGTTGACCTTAAAGAACCTGACCCTACTGCAGTTTATCATATTACTCTTTCACCTGCCCAAGAAGATAAAGAAGATTTTTATAACGATAATCTTCCTGCTCGTTACGAGTTTGAATATGGCACTCGTCAGGGTGGTACATACACTTATGACAGCGCTTATGCTACAACTGGTGATATCTGGGGCATGGTTGGTGGACTTGAAAATATCGGTGACAGCGTAACGGTTAAATTCAATGTGGAAAAAGATGCCGACTACGACTTGTCTGTTATTTTCGGAAATTCAAATGATGGCAACAAACCTGCTGACCGAGTTGACACAAGAGTTATTATGACTCTTGACAATGAAACAGAAGACATTTATCTTCCTAACACAATCAAGAGTGAATACACCGACAAAATGACATTTGTCCGTTACCTTACAAAAGGTGAACACACACTCACATTGGCTCATGGTGACGGCACATTCGTAGTTGATAGTCTTCTTGTAAAGCGTCACGAGGAAATCAATGAAATCGCACTTTTAAAAGACAGTGACAGAACAAACGACAATACAAAATCATTTTTAGCAGTTGCTCCATATGATGGTTTTTATGAAATGACAACAAACGTTTCTGCAGATTTCAAAATTGATGGTGCAGATGCTTATACTAACGGAAGCTCTGTTGTTTATTTAAGGAAAGGCCTTAACTACATTGACTTTGAGTCAGCTGAACCTGTAAAATGCACAATAAGAGTTACTGACAAGAAGAATTATTCCGTTATGGTTTCTGCTGACAGTATGACTCTTTCCGACGGCGCGAAACTTATTGATGACCACATTGAAAATATTTCATGCAACGGTGGTTCTGCAAGTTTCAATGTAAATGCACCTGAATCGGGAAATTATCGTCTTACAGTTGCTTATTCAAACAATGACGAAGGTGGCGTTCACAGTTACAACGTTGACCTTATCGAAAGATTTATCACAGTTGATGTTAATGGTGAAACACAGAATCTTTGGTGCAGAAATACATACAGTTGGGACACTGTTAAAACTGTTACAATGAACATTGAACTTAAAGAGGGTGAAAATAAAATCACTTTCTCAAATGATGGTTCGGTTAAATTCAATAACAGAGATTCTTATGCGCCATACATTTTCTCTGTAACAGTAAACGATATACAAAAATAATGAGGTGAAATAAAATGTTCGTAAAAATTATTAGAGCATTAGTGGCTGTGCTTATGATTATCTCCCCTGCGCTTCCACAAAAATTAAGTCTTCCTGCAATACCAAATGGACAGGATTTAGACCTTGACTCACGTTTTAAACTTGTATGGGAAGATGAATTTGAAGGCGACAAGCTTGACACAACAAAATGGTATTATCCATGGTGGGAAACTGAACGCAAAGGCGGTTTCTGGCACGAAGACATGGTAAGTGTAAAAGACGGAAACCTTGTTATCACAACTGCTTATTTTGAAGAGCCACTTGAAAACTACTATTATGACAAATGGCACGAACAAATTAATTTTGATGATTATCGTGAAGGCTGGTACACAGGTTGTATCGAAACACGAGACAAATTTGAACAGTGCTACGGATACTTTGAATGCAGATGTATTCTCCCTAAATCATCAGGAATGTGGTCTGCTTTCTGGATGATGAATGACGGTGTTTCAAATGTAGATGGTAGCGGTCAAGACGGTACTGAAGTTGACGTTTTCGAATCAATGTACTATAAAGACGCTTGGTGGGGCGCTGGAGATGCTATTGTAACAGGCATCCACTATGACGGTTATGGTGAAGACCACAAGGGTGATTCAATCGGTAAGTGGTTTGCAAACAATCCTTATGAAGAATATAACACTTATGGTGTTGAGTGGAATGAAAACGAATACATTTTCTATATCAACGGTGTTGAAACAGGCAGACTCTCAACTGGTGGCGTAAGCCAGAATCCTGAATATCTCATTCTTTCTTGTGAGGTTGCAGGCTCAGATGGTGTTGCTTTTGCAGACAGACACGGTACCGGTGAAATCAGTATGGAACCTGGTGATACAGCCGAATTCATTGTGGATTATGTAAGAGTTTATGAGTATAAATAAAAGTTAAAGCAGGGATTTACCCTGCTTTATTTTTTACCTATTAAGGATATATATTCCAAAATTAAGATACCCTGCAAAAGTCACCCATATAAGATATGGAATCAAAAGCTTTGCAGATGTGTTGTTTATTCTGTTAAAGAAATAGATGTTTACAATAATGGCTATCCACAACAATAAAAGCCATACAAATGCAAACAGATATGCTTGTGCATTGAAAAAGATTATGGACCAGAAAAAATTGAAGAATAACTGTACACCGAATGAAACAAGCGCAGGTGTTTTATTTTCTCTTGTCTTTGTTGTCACAACAAGATACAAGGCTATTCCCATAAGGGCGTATAGAATTGTCCATACAACGGGGAAAAGCCATCCAGGTGGTGACAATGGTGGCTTGTTGATTTCTTCAAACAGTTTCATATTCCCTGCCGTAAGCAATGCAGAAAGCCCACCTACTGCCAATGGAATTGCTATACAAATCAATAGTTTTTTCCATTCTATTCTCAAATCAATCACCTCTCAACCTATTTTATGATTACAAACATTATCATATACACAAAAAGCAGGGTTTCCCCTGCTCTATAAAAACTGTCGCATCTGAATAGTCAAATCCTCTTCAAGATTTATAAGTCTTTTACAGATATCCTTTGATTTTTCATCTGCTGCCTTATATTCATTGAGATATTTATTAAGTGACTTTACGCCCATATTGCAACCATCTGTAATCAAATCGGCAATAGTATGGTCAGACTCATTCATCACAAGCTTCATATTTGTTTTCATCCACGACATACTCTTTGCCATTGGATTTGGGTCCTTACCGTCATCGTGATACTGGTCAAGTAATTCCTGTAAATCCTTATCAAGGTCGCAATGCTCCTCTCTGTTATCGGTAAGGTCTTTGCGAAGTTTTTCAGATTTTACATATTTCATCACGTCATCAATAGATGAAATACCCATTTTTACACCTGCATCACATTCACGAAGCAATCTAATTGTATCTTGTTCAACCATAAGAAAAAACTCCTTTACTTTTTTAATAGTATTTACCAAAAAGTAAGGAGTTATAATTTTTATTTAATTTTCTTTTTTCGTTTTGGCACCTGCAAGAGCTGTAACCGTACAGTAAACTTTGTCTGCACCTCTGATTTTTAAAATCCTTGCACAGTCGTTCAACGTTGCACCTGTTGTACGTACGTCATCAACCAACAGAATTATCTTTCCTGTTACATCCTTGTTTTCATTTATATCATAAACACCGAAAACATTACCTGCTCTGTGACCAGGATTCATTTTGTGTTGTGATTTTGTTTCAAAAAGTTTTATCATCACATCATTTAATGGCAAGTTTAATTTTTCTGATAATCTTTCTGCCAATATTTCGCTTTGATTATATGCTCTTTGAACTTTTTGAGATAAAACAAATGGCACAAAACAGATAAAATCAAAATTCACATCTTTAAAATCATCTTTTACACAGTCAGCCATTCTTTCAGCAAGAATATCTGCCAGAAAATCTTTTCCATAAAACTTAAATCTACGAACTGATTTTGCGATGCTGTCCTCATAATAAAACGGTACTGTTATTCCGTCATACTCCATTTTATGTTTATGACAGTTACATCTTTGCTTTTCGGCACCACAATATTTACACTTTTCACCGTTTATTATTGGGAGATTTTCTTTGCAATCATCACAAAGGTCCTCATTATTTTTAACAAGGGTATTGCAACATTTGCACCTATTGGTAAAAATAAACCAGAATAATGATTTTTTGAGCCTTTCCTTATCAATCCGCATTTTTTTGCTTCTTTTCAGGGATTAAAAAAATGAAAACAAGTGAACTTACAAGAAGCATCATAGGATAGAAAAGATTTGAAATCACCTGGAATGCAGTCATCTCATAGCCGAGAGTATTCACAACGGAAAGTGCCACGAGAATCTGTGCACCATAAGGCAAGAATCCTTGGGAAATACATGAGAATGTATCAAGAATTGACGCTGTTTTTCTTGGGCTGACACCAAAATCCTTTGCCATTTCACTTGCAATTGGGTTTGCCATAACAATAGCAACTGTATTATTTGCTGTGGCAATATCCATAAGTCCTACTAAAAGACCGATACCCAACTGACCACTCTTTTTGCCTTTGAAAACTCTTTTTATTCCGTTAAGCAAAGCATCAAAGCCACCATTATATTTGATTAAACCACAAAGTGCAGCAACGAGAACTGCTACCATTGATGTTTCGAACATTCCCGATGCACCTGTACCCATTCCTGAAAGGAGTTCAGGGAATGTCACAGACCCTGTTGCAAGCATTATAACGCTACCTGATAAAATACCAATCATAAGAGTTACAAAAACATTTATACCGATAATTCCGCTGATAAGAACAAGGATATATGGAATAATCTGTATCATATCATAGCCTTTATTTATTCCACCGGAAACATCTGATTTGAGTGACAACACCAAAATCAAAACAAGTGTAACAAGTGCTGCCGGAGCGACAACTGCAAGGTTTGTACGGAATTTATCCTTCATTTTACATCCCTGACCATTACAAGCAGCAATAGTTGTATCAGAGATAAATGAAAGGTTGTCACCAAACATTGCACCACCTACAACTGTACCTACACAAAGAGGAAGT
>JAZOWH010000125.1:0-2617 GCA_045659165.1 Candidatus Fimenecus sp.
AGCAAAAATAAGGCAGGGAGTTCCGGAAGAAATTATTGATAAATATTCAGTTTATTCAAAAGAAACTGCTTGTGCTATGGCTGATGCTTGTCGTAAAACATACAATGCTGATATCGGTGTTGGTGTAACGGGTTCAATGGGAAATGTTGACCCAGCAAACGCTGAAGCTTCAGTACCGGGACAAGTATGGTTTGCTTTCAGCACAAAAGATAAGATTTACGATTTTTATCTTGACCTTGAACCTCAACCAACACGTTTTGCTTATAAAATGGCAGTTGCCAAAGAAATAGTAGACGAACTCTTAAAATTAATATGATTTTCAAAGAACGACAAGTAAAAAATCTTGTCGTTTTTTACATTTCTGCACTAAAGTACAATGTTTAATTTTTTAATGTTTTATATAATTAAAGTGGAATTTTAATATGATAGCATAAATGCTTATCTTTGTTCTGAAAAATACGTATTTTAGGTGATGAAAATGAAAAATTTAAAGAAACTTACATTGTTGCATTCAAATGACATGCATGGTGACTTCCTTGCGGAGGAAATGGACGATAACCTTGTTGGTGGCGTTTCAATGTTGTCAGGTTATGTGAGCAAAACTCGTCAGGAAGAAAAAAATACACTTTACTGTATTGCTGGCGATATGTTTCGTGGTTCAGTTATTGACTCTGAATTCCAGGGTATTTCAACTATCGAAATTATGAATATGTTAGCACCTGATGTTGTGACATTAGGTAACCACGAAACTGACTATGGTATTGCTCATTTGCTCTTTATTGAAAAATGTGCAAAATTCCCTATCATCAATGCTAACTTACATATCAAAACAAATGGTGCAAGACTTTTCAAGTCACATCAGATTATTGAAGTAGATGGAATGAAGGTTCTTTTCATCGGTATTCTTACTGAAGAAGTTCTTTCACAGACAAAGAATGATGGTATCATCGGTACATTCGTTGATACTTATGAAGCAGCAGAAGAAGTAGGAAGAATTTGTAATGCATATAATGCTGTGGATATTGATTTTACTGTTCTTCTTACACATATCGGTTTTGAAGAAGATAAGAAACTTGCCGCACAACTTGACCCTGCTTGGGGTGTTGATGTAATTGTAGGTGGACATTCTCATACATTCATTGAAGAACCTGCTGTTGTAAATGACGTAGTTGTTGTTCAGGCAGGTACAGGTACTGACCAGATTGGTCGTTTCGACATTATGATTGATACTGATAATAACTGTATTGACAGTTACACATGGAAAACAGTGCCAATTAACGAAGAACATTGCCCAAGAGATGAGGCTCTTGAAGATATTCTTAAATTCTATAAGTCAAAAACTGATGTTAAGTACAGTCGTCATATTACAAGATTTAAAAAGCAGCTTACACATCCTGAAAGAACTAAGGAAACTGCTCTCGGTGGCTTGTTCTCTGATATTATGCGTGAAAGTTTGGGACTTGATATTATGCTTTTGGGCTCAGGTAGCGTTCGTAGTACAGAGTTAGGACCAATTGTTCTTTTTTCTGACCTTTGTGAGTGTTTCCCTTATGACGATGCTGCATATATGATTAAGGTTACAGGTGCACAATTTAAGAGAATGATTAAGCATATGGTTCGTGATGGAGTCTGGGCTGGAGAACATTGTGAATTTTATCAATTGTCAACAGGATTAAGAGTTACATATGACCGTGCTACTCATGAGTACACAAGATTTGACTTTAACGGTGAACCAATTGATGATAATAAGATTTACAAGGTTGGTCTTCAGCAGTTCCATTTTAACAATTTAGAAGATTTCTTCGCAATTTCACTTGATGAAGTTTCTGAAAATGGTAAGCCTGTTGTTATCTCAACATCATGTCGTAGCATTTTCGATGAATATCTTTCAAATCATCAGAATCTTGACCGTGATATTACAGGCAGACTTGTAATTATATAAAAATGAAAAAGAGAAAAAAATTCAGAAGTAATGGCGGATTTTTCATAGCCTTAGGATTTAATTTAATATTCAATCTCGAATGGACAATTCCTGCGTGGATATTGTTGGCACTTCATTTTGCTCTTGAAATTTCAATATGGTGGTTCATAGGTTCTATGATTATATGGGGTTCAGTAATTGCACTTTACACATCATTTTTATGTTGGGTTTCAAGAGCAAGTAATACTCCTGAAATCAAAAAGGAAAATAAAAACCCATATTCTGCAAAAACAGTTATTCCCAAAAGAAAAAACGGAGGAGATAACAGTGAAAATCTTTAAAAAAGTTGTTGCATTGATTCTATGTTTGGCATTTCTTCTTTCCTTTACTGCTTGTGGTGACAAAAACGGTGGAGAAGCACCATCAACAACAGAATCCACGACAGAGAAGAAAACAAACGATAAAGAGACTGCTAACAAAGAAGATGATGGTGACGACCTTCTAATAACTCTTTATCCTGAGAATGAATCTAATGAATATCAGGAGCTTAAGGGCAAACTTGAGCATATAGAAACTAATATTTACATAGGTGAATATGGTGGTTCTTTTAGATTCATTTCACCAAAAAATGGTGTTAAGGTAAGTCTTGAAGCAGTTTTGTGGTCATCAGTTATGGGTGATTTTGAGCCCCGTAAC
>JAZOWH010000126.1:0-11503 GCA_045659165.1 Candidatus Fimenecus sp.
TACTGCAAATGTTACACATGAACTTAAAACTCCTCTTCAGTCTATTATCGGAAGTGCAGAACTTCTTGAAACAGGTCTTGTAAAAGATGAAGACAAGGGGAAATTCATTGGAAATATTCGAAAAGAAGCCTCAAGACTGGTAATTTTAATCAATGATATTATACGTCTTTCACAGCTTGATGAAAACCTCGAATCTGCTACTGAAACAGTAGAACTTTTGAGTGTTGCAAATGAGGTTGTTGATGTGCTTTCTGCATCAGCTTCAAAGAAAAATGTCAGCTTATATGTAGATGGTGAACCTTGCACAATATTCGGTGTGCAGCGTTATATTTATGAGATTATTTATAACCTTTGTGACAATGCAATCCGTTATAACGTTGACGGTGGAAAGGTTACAATAAAAATTTCTAAGGAATCAGGAAGTCCCGTAATATCTGTCACAGATACAGGTATAGGTATTGCACCTGAACATCATAATCGTATTTTTGAAAGATTTTACAGAGTTGATAAAAGTCATTCAAAAGAAACAGGCGGAACAGGTCTTGGTCTTTCAATTGTGAAACATGCCGTTCAGTACCACAAAGCCAAGGTTATGCTTGACAGTATAGTTGGTAAGGGAACAACTGTTACGGTGAAATTTTAATTAAAATGAAAGAAAATCTCCATTAGTAGCACAAATGCTTACCAATGGGGATTTTTCATCAAATTCTTCCTAATGTTATCATATTTCATTTCACGTTATACCTTATTGTTTTCGACTAGGAAAGTTCAATATAAGAACTGTCTTGCGACATATTTTTAAAAATTTTATTGGTTATCACGTGCTTTTTCTTGACCAGATAAGGAGTTGTTATCTATAATAAAATTAGTAAATAAAGTATTTACATCACAACTACATATCAAGTTAAACATTTTTTAGTGCCTATAGTGAGCCTGTAATCACTATACCGACCGAAGATGTATCTGTCCGAATACTTGGTCGATGAACATACGGACACAAGTTAAGCTTAATTTTTAAGCCGTTACATAGTTTCAGTACAAACTGTACGAGAGGATGAATATCCAAACGTTATTTGTGCTGTCTATGTGACGGCTTTTTTGTTTTATTTCGCAATAAATTGAGAGAACAAAATTTTTTGACATTTCAAAACTCTTATATGGATGATGGGCATAACTCACTGAAAACTAAACAAAGAAAAGCATGGCTATTTGTGCAAAGCTACAAAGTTTCAGTTTTTTGAAAAAGTTTTGTGAAAACCTGCAATTTTTGGCTTTCTAAATGCCTACCACTTAGAGAGATATTTTTCTCTCGTGTGCCTGACAACTGAATGACCGTCCGAAAGTGATACTACGCCAAGACCACATAAGAGCGAGCGTGCAGACGTGCCGGTGAGACCCCGGGGCAGGAACTATTTCGAGAGAAACGGCAAAAACAAGGCTACTATTATAGAATACTTTTATTGTTATTATTCACATTACCTTTGGGTTCGGTTTTGATATATGAAAACTGCCCCCCCATATAGGTGGGAGCAGTAACTCAAAAAACTATTTAAATATAATTATTTTAAGTTTTTATGTATAGTTTTCCAACCTTTATGATTTGAGCCTCTTAATAGGCTTGATGCTTTAGGTTCCCATATATGACCACATATACGACAACGTGCTTTTACTTTGTTATGTCGGCCTGTATACTTGCCTATAACTTCAATATCAGGATTTGCAGTCTGAACTTGTTTTTCAAATTCACTTTGCTCTTTTACAAACTTGACGTGAGCAGTTTTCGTTCCACATTTTCTGCAACCACCTCCGGAAAGCATATTTGCGGGAACACCATTCCATTCAAATCCACAAACATTGCATTTTACGAGTAATCGTTTATTTGCATTAACATATTTACCCTTAACATTAATTGTAGGATGCAATAGTTTCATTGTTTCAATAAAATCATTGTGTGTTTTTGCCTTAGATTTATCGTAAGCTTGTTTTTCTATTGTTTCCCATTAAAGGTCAGTAAAATCATATTGGATGTTAGATATTTTCAATAAATCAACAACAAGATTTCTTATAATGCAATGGTCGGATTTATTTAAGTCATCTGAGAAAACAAAGCAATCTTTATCAAAAGGAGGTTTTTCGTTTAAAGGATATTTATCATAAATTGTTATTAGACGTATATCTTTATCTTTACAACGTTCCCTCTTTTCACAATCTCTCTTAAAAGACCTTTTATGTAAAATCCAATTTCCCGGTTCTATTGCGATGTTAAGGCACGGGATAAAAATGTCTATTTCCATGCCAATTGCAGATTTATCTCTTGAAATGATACTATTTTCATCAAGAGCCATTTCAAAACTGCATTTAATAAATTGTTCCATAAAACTAGTGCCTGATTTTACACACCTAGGACACTCATGACCTTGAAGCAACGAGTAAGGTTTTGCACTCCACTTGTGATTGCAAAACGAACATATACATTCAATAGTTGTGTGTCCATTAATATACTCGCCGATGATTTTTATATCAGGGTGCACAATTGACATTTCCGTTATAAATTTTTCTTGAGTTTTTAAGCCGGTTTTTCCTTTATTGTTTTGTGCACCACGTTTTGCACTGCAATGAGGACAGGATAAACCTTGTGTGAGATAATATGCTTTAGGATTCCATTTGTGACCACAGATTTTGCATTTTACATCAATTCTGTCTTGTGCTTTAGTGTAAACACCAACAAGTTCGATGTCAGGATTAATATCTTGCATTATACTTATAAATTCTTCATTAGTTCGTGCCATAAAAATACCTCGAATAATTATAACACATACTATCAAAACAAATCAACCTGAATACATATCCTCGTACTACAGTTTAAGTGCGAGGATTTTTTTCATCAAAAACTTATACAAAGGAAGTGAAATGAATGCTTTAGCAACCAGAAAAATCAAAATATTATTAATAGAAAAAACAGTAAAAATACGTGGCATTAGTCTTAGCAAGCATTGAATTTGTGCATACAAATTCCATTTGTTAGGGACTGACCCTAAAACCCGAAAGACAGGAGGTGAAAAAATGGAGCTGACAAAAACAGCATATTTTTATCTTAATAATAAGGAGTTAGCTCTGCTTGATAAAAAAGCAAATAAGGCAGCTCTTACCCGTTCAGAGTATCTTCGAAAAATTTTAAGAGAAGCCGAAATGCTGCCGACACTGAATCTCGATTTTCAGCATTATGTGTTCAGGTTAAATGAAACTTATGAAAAAGCCAGAAGTGTTGCAGACAGACTTTGGCATAAAGTGTGTTTTGATGTTCCGCTACTGAAGCAGGCGGCAAAAGAAACAACTGATTTAATGCTTGATATAAAAGCAGATATTTTAAAAGAAAAGGAGCGATTAAAATGCGAAGAAGAAACAAGAGAGTTGTTGTAAGACTTACGGAAGATGATTATGCGAAAATGACAGATTTTTGCAAGCGAGGCAGACTGTCAAAAGAAGCCTTTTGGTTAAAGATTGTCAACGGCGAAGAATTGCAGGAAGCACCACCTCGAATTTACAGAGAACTGATTTTTCTAATGAGAAATACAGGTAACGCACTTAACAATCCAAAAAAATATTTGGATATTAGTAAAGCATCATTTACAAAAGAGTTGGAAAAAGCAATTGAACTGTTGGATGCAACAGAGGATATTCTCTACTATGAGCTTTGTGTTCATATGAAAAAATTTATTGAAAAATCTTGGGAAAAGAAAGGAAAATTATATGGATAAAAATTTTGAAAAATTAGTAACAACAATGAGTGTGTTTACAGAAACACTTATACCTCTCACTGAGTCACCGTTTAAAGTTGTTGATGACAATGCTATGAAGGATTTAACAGAAAGCATTAAGCGATTTGGTGTTCTCGAACCAATTACAGTATGCAAGCCTGATGACACTAAAAATGCAAAGTTTGAAATAATCTCTGGATATCGAAGATTTGAGGCTTGTAAGCAATTAGGCATACCATCTGTGTCTGTTAGAATTCTTGATTTGTCGCGAGATGATGCAATTATTGCAATGATAGATTCCAACCTTTGTCATAGGGAAAATATACTACCGAGTGAAAAAGCTGCCGCTTACAAGATGAAACTTGATGCTATGAAAAGACAAGGATATAGAACTGATTTAGAAACAGGAACAACTTCTACACAACCTGTGTCAAAGTTAAGAAGCAACGAACTTGTGGGAGAAGAAAACAACGAGAGCAGAGAAACAGTCCGCAGGTATATTCGCCTTAATAATCTGATACCTGAAATTCTTAATCTTGTGGATGAAGGTAAAATAGCATTCACTCCTGCTGTTGAATTATCATATTTAACAAAGGAGCAGCAACATGCTTTATTGAACTCTATTGAGGAAGAAGAAAAAACACCTTCATTTTCACAAGCTGTTCGAATGAAGAAAACAAGCCAAGAAGGTTCCCTAACCAATGATGTAATACGAAACATCATGTTTGAAGAAAAAGCAAATCAGAAAGAAATGTTCAGAATACCTTTGGAACGAATACAGAGATTCGTTCCAAAAGCAAACAAGCAACAAATGGAAGATTTCGTGCTTAAAGCCTGTGAACACTATTATAAAATGCTTCAACTCAGAAAAGACAGGGATGCGAGGTGATGAGTATTTGATTACAAATATTGTTAATTCATATAAAGCTTTCAAAACATATTTCATAAGAGTGATGAGTGATAAAAAAGCTGAATGTGTTATCCCGACAGATACGCTTGAAACAATTGCCCGTTGCCTTCTTCCAGATATCATGAGATATTATGAGGATAAAAGAAACGAAGAAAAAAGTGCATCTGAATCCTTCACACATTTGACTAAAGAGGCAGTTTAATTTGATAATTGGGGTGTAGAAAAATCTGCACCCCTAAAAAATAAAGGAGGAATAAAAGTATGACAGCAGTAATTTATGCGCGATATTCTTGCGACAGTCAGCGAGAAGAATCTATTGAAGGTCAGTTAAGAGAGTGTATGGCTTATGCCGAAAGACAAGGTATCACTGTTTTGGAAACATATATTGATAGAGCTTTATCTGCTAAAACGGACAACAGACCGCAGTTTCAAAAAATGATAAAGGATAGTACACAGAAACTATTCGATGTTGTACTTGTATGGAAACTTGACCGTTTTGCTCGTAACCGTTATGACTCTGCACATTACAAAAACATTCTCAAGAAAAACAATGTTAAGGTAATGTCTGCAACGGAAAGTATATCGCAAGGCGCAGAGGGTATTCTTCTTGAATCTCTTCTTGAAGGTATGGCAGAATACTACTCTGCTGAACTTGCAGAAAAAGTTGCAAGAGGTATGCACGAGAACGCACTTAAAAGCAAATTCAACGGTGGTACTCTCACAATCGGATACAGAATTGATGAAAACAGACGATATGCAATAAATCCTGAAACGGCACCTTTTGTTCTTGAATGCTATAAAAAATATCTTGAGGGTATAACAATAAAAAAGCTTGTAAAGGTTATGAATGAAAGAGGCATGCGTAACACTTGGGGTACTGAAATGACAATTACCACTATGACAAACCTTCTGAAAAACCGAAGATATTTAGGAGAGTACCGGTACGGTGATATTGTAAATAAAGGTGAAATTCCGCAGATTATTCCCGATAAGCTTTTTGACGATGTGCAGAAAGCCATTGCTAAAAACAGACGAGCACCTGCAAGACATAAAGCCACGGACGACTATCTTCTTACCACTAAACTTGTATGTGGTAGTTGTGGTTCCTTGTGGGTTGGTGAAATTGGCACAAGCAGAAATGGTGTGAAGCATAGATACTATAAATGTATCAATGCAAAACGCAAGAGAGGATGCACCAAGAAAAAGGGACTAAAAAAAGAATGGCTTGAAGAATTAGTAATTGCTAAAATAATGAAACTAATTATGAGTGACGAGATTATTAATAAAATCGCAGACCTTGCCATTGAGCAACAGAGTAAAGAAAATATAGCATTACCAGCATTGCGCACACAACTCAAAGATATCCATAAAAGTATCGATAATATACTTAAAGCCATTGAAGATGGAATTTATACCTCTTCAACAAAAGAGCGATTACAAAATCTTGAAAAGAGCAGAGATGAAGTAGAACTTCTCATCGCCAAGGAAGAAATAAAAAAGCCCTTCCTTTCAAAAGAAGATATTATCATTTGGTTCAACGAACTTAGACAATTAAATACAGACAGCCTTGCAGCACGAAAATGCCTTATAGACATATTTATAAATTCAATTGTGGTTTATGAAGATAAACTGCAAATTATTTTCAACTATAGGGACGGCACAGAAACCATCCCTTTTGAAATAATTACATGTTCGGATATAAAGAGTTACTTTCTACCAAATAAAACAGATACTCATTCGAGTATCTGTTTTATTTTTGTTTAATAATAGCAGGGTGGATTCAAAAGTCAGTTAAGAAAACGATTCCTTCTTCACATTTGCAAAAATTAATGCTATAATATCCCAAAAGGATGTGTTTATATGAAAACTTCTACTGAAATTGGTTCAATCGCGTTACATATAGGTGAAGAAAAGGCTGTTGAGCTTGTTGCGAAATCAGGCTTTGATGCTTGGGACTTTTCAATGTTCGATATGTGTAAAAAGGAAAATGGCATCTTAATCCCTACAAGTCATCCTACTGCACAAAGTGATTATCTCGCATTTGCAAGAAAACTCAAGCAAATCGGTCTTGATAACGGCATCGTTTGCAATCAGGGGCATGCACCTTTTCCAAGCATACCAAAGAGTATAGAGTGGCTTAAACGAGCAATCGAATGTGTTGCTGAAGCAGGTGGTGACATCTGTATTGTTCACCCAATGAATGATGGTACACCTGAAGAAAATGCAGAAATGTATTTTGAACTTTTACCATTTGCAAAAGAGCACAATGTTAAGATAGCAACAGAAAATATGTGGAACTGGTATGAAAATGCAGAGCGTTCTTCATTCGCAGCTTGTGCTACACCTGAAAGCTTTAATGCACATCTTGATGCGGTAAATGATGATTATTTTGTAGCCTGTCTTGATATCGGCCATGCAGAAATGAAGGGCAGTGATACATCTGCACCTGAAATGATACGTGCATTGGGCAAAAGACTTAAAGCATTACACATTCACGATAACGATAAACTTCACGATTCACATCAGATTCCATTTTCAATGAATATCGACTTTGTTGCAGTAGCTCAAGCACTCAAGGAAATTGGTTATGACGGTTATCTTACACTTGAAGCAAGTAGTTATCTTGATGATTTTGACAAATCACAAGTTGAGTCAGGTGTGAAAGATTTATATAATTCAGTAAAAAGATTATCAGATATGTTCTAAATAAAAAGGACTTGGATTAATTTCCAAGTCCTTAATTTTTATCCTAATGAATTAGTGACAGTTGTTGTGACTGTTACGTTGTAGCAACTGAATTTTTCATCAACATTCTTTGGCAATGTTTTCTGTGTAAGTAAACTTACAATTGGAACAAGAACAAGTCCACCAATCATAGCAAATACACCTGAGTAAAGCGAATTTGCAAATACAAAACTTAAAACTGGTGTTTTAGGAGTGAATACTCCAATACTGATTAAAAGCTGTACAACTTCAAGTCCTGTACCGAAAATGAAACTTGTAACAACAGCAGCTTTTGTTGTCTTTTTCCAATATAAACCATAGAGGAATGGTGCTAAGAAAGCACCTGCTAATGCACCCCATGAAACACCCATCATCTGTGCGATGAATACTGAATCTGCCCAGATTGTGTCTTTAAGGATTGCGATTATCGCAGAAAGTGCAATGAAGAAAACAATGAAAACACGAAGAATGAGAATGCTCTTTTTATCGTCAACCTTTTGTTTCTTTTCAAGTCTTGGCTTGATAACATCAAGTGTGAGTGTTGATGAAGATGTAAGAACAAGTGATGAAAGTGTTGACATTGAAGCAGAAAGAACAAGAACAATAACAAACGCTACAATTACAGGAGCAAGGTCAGAAAGAAGTGTAGGAATAACCTTGTCGAACATTACAACACCTGATTCAGAAATAAATCCACTTGCAATCATTTCGTCTTTGTAAAGTCTGCCAAAACCACCAAGGAAGTAACATCCACCTGCAACGATAATTGCAAAAATTGTTGAAATAATTGTACCTTTCTTGATTGAGCCTTCATCTTTGATTGAGTAGAATTTACCAATCATCTGTGGTAATCCCCAAGTGCCTAAAGAGGTGAGTATAACAACAAAGAAAAGTGAAATTGGGTCTGCACCAAAAATTGATGTGTATTCGTAACCTGCATCCTGAGTGAGTGTTGCAATAGCTTGAGTAAATCCACCATTTCTTACAAGAACAGCAGCTACAACAGCAACGATTCCCACAAGCATTATAATTCCCTGAATGAAATCATTGATAGCAGTTGCCATATATCCACCAAAAATAACGTAAATTCCTGTAAGTACAGCCATAGCAATAACGATAACGGCATAAGGAATGTTGAATACATTATTAAAAAGTGATGAAAGACCGTTGTAAAGTGATGCTGTGTACGGAATAAGAAAAATAAATACTATTATAGAAGCAATTATTTTAAGGGACTTTGAATCGTATCTCTTTTCGAAGAAGTCAGGCATTGTTTTTGAGTCAAGGTGTTGTGTCATAACTCTTGTTCTTCTGCCAAGAACACTCCATGCAAGAAGTGAACCTATAAATGCATTGCCAAGACCAATCCATGTTGATGCAAGACCAAAGTTCCAACCGAACTGACCGGCATAACCAACAAAGATAACTGCAGAGAAATAAGATGTACCGAAAGCAAAGGCTGTAAGCCAAGGTCCTACTGAACGTCCACCAAGAACGAATCCGTTAACATCTGTTGCATTCTTTCTGCAATAAAAACCGACACCTATCATAAGTGCGAAGAAACATATAAGCATTGGTATACTAATCATCATTGTTGTTGTCATTATTATCACTCCTTTTTATAAAATTTTTCTTGACAATAACGTCGAGATATGGTATATTTGCTTTAACACTTTAAAGTTTAACGCTTTAAATCAAATATGTCAAGTCGAAATTTGAAATTTTTTATTTTGTCGTGTCTATTGATTTTTTGAGGCAAATAAAGTAAAATAACAAAATATTGTAATTTTTGGAGATTATGTTATGACAATCGTACACTTACTCGAAAAAAATGCCCGTGAATTTCCAAACGATGTGGCATTGGTTGAAATTAATCCTGAACAACCTGAAACAAGACGAATCACATGGAGTGAATTTGAACTTGTTGAGCCAGGTGCAAGACGTCCATATCGTCGTGAAATCACTTGGAGCGTTTTTGAAGAAAAAGCAAACAGATTTGCAAATATGCTTAGCCAGAATGGAATTGGAAAGGGTAATAAGGTTGCAATTCTTCTTATGAACTGCATTGACTGGTTACCTATATATTTTGGTATTCTTAAAACAGGTGCTTTGGTAGTGCCACTCAATTTCCGTTATTCATCAGATGAAATTGATTATTGTCTTGATTTGGCTGAGGCAGATGTTCTTGTTTTCGGTAATGAATTCGTAGGACGAGTTGAGGCTGTTGCAGATAAAATCAGTAAAAAATGTAAACTTATCTATTTTGGAGCAAGCTGTCCTGCTTTTGCAGACGATTATAACGAGCTTGTTTCTGAATGTTCAAGTAGTTATCATGGATGTTGGCTTGAAGAATCTGATGATGCAGCAATTTACTTCTCATCAGGTACAACAGGCTTCCCAAAAGCTATTTTACATAATCACGAAAGCCTTATTCACTCTTGTCGTTGTGAACAGGCACATCACGGACAGACTAAAGACGACTGTTTCCTTTGTATTCCACCACTTTATCATACAGGTGCAAAAATGCACTGGTTTGGTAGCCTTTTAACAGGTTCAAAAGCAATTATTCTTAAGGGCACACAGTCAAGAAATATCCTTAAGGTTGCAAGTGATGAAAAATGTTCAATCGTTTGGCTTCTCGTTCCTTGGGCACAGGATATTCTCAACGCTATCGATAGTGGTGAAATCGATTTAAATGAATTCGATTTCTCAAATTGGAGACTTATGCACATTGGTGCTCAGCCTGTCCCACAGAGTCTTATCAAGCGTTGGCTTGAATATTTCCCAAATCAGCAGTATGACACAAACTACGGTCTTTCTGAATCAATTGGTCCAGGTGCAGTTCACCTTGGTGTGGAAAATGTCCATAAGGTTGGTGCAATCGGTGTACCGGGTTACGGTTGGCAGACAAAGATTATCGACCCTGAAGGAAATGAAGTTTCACAGGGCGATGTTGGTGAACTTTGTCTTAAAGGTCCTGGTGTTATGACTTGCTACTATCGTGATGAAGAAGCAACTAAAGCAACACTTAAGGATGGTTGGCTTTTGACAGGTGATATGGCTATGCTTGATGAAGATGGCTTTATTTATCTTGTTGACCGTAAAAAAGACGTTATCATCACAGGTGGTGAAAATCTTTACCCTGTACAGATTGAAAACTTTATGGCAGCACACGAAAAAATTAAGGACGTTGCTGTTATTGGTCTTCCTGACCCTCGTCTTGGTGAAATTGCAACTGCAATTATTGAAGTTAAAAAGGATATGACTTGTACAGAAGAAGAAATCAACGAATTCTGTATGAGCTTGCCAAGATATAAGAGACCTCGAAAGATTATTTTCGCAGATGTACCTCGTAATCCGACAGGTAAAATTGAAAAGCCAAAACTCCGTAAAATGTACGGTGGCGAAGGTCTTGTTGATTCACAGAATAAATCATAATTATATAGAAAAGAGATTTTGGATATGAAAAAATTGATGATTGGTAATCAGGCAGTCGCAGAAGGATTGCATGATGGTGGGTTAGGTGTTGTATCAAGTTACCCAGGTACACCATCAACTGAAATTACAGAATTTTTAAGCAAATTTGATGATATTCACAGTGAATGGGCACCAAACGAAAAAGTAGCTTGTGAAGTTGCTTTCGGTTCAAGTCTTGCAGGTGCACGTTCAGCATGTGCTATGAAACACGTTGGTCTTAATGTGGCAGCAGACCCACTTTTCACACTTTCATATACAGGTGTTAATGGTGGTCTTGTAATTTGTGTTGCTGGTGACCCTGCAATGCACTCTTCACAGAATGAGCAGGATTCTCGTCACTATGCAATCGCATCAAAGATTCCTATGGTTGAGCCTGCGGATTCAACGGAAGCTTACGAATTTGCAAAGCTTGCTTTTGATATGTCAGAGGAGTTTGACACATCTGTTCTTCTTCGCATCTGCACAAGAATTGCTCATTCACAGAGCATTGTAGAAACAGGGGAAAGAACAGAAAAGGGTGTTCTTGACTATAAGAAAAACCCCGAAAAGTTTATTATGATGCCCGGTAACGCTAAAAAGCGTCACCCCATTGTTGAAGAAAGAACAGCAAAGCTTACAAAGTATGCTGATAACT
>JAZOWH010000127.1:0-1957 GCA_045659165.1 Candidatus Fimenecus sp.
CTCCATCATCGACTTCCTTATCAAGACTTATTCTTGTGAGTCTTGGTGGATTGGCAATCTGCCAATAATGGAATTCGCCATCGGGCAAAAGCTCCACACTTCCGGTACCAATTCCACCGAGGGCAATGCCACTTGTATGAATTTTAGTTGTAGTAATCTTTGCCATAAAAAGCCCTACTTTTTCTTGATTTCAAATGTGAATTTAGCATTATCCTCGTACCAGAGTGGGAAATTTGTACCCCACACATTGTTATAGAGAACAAAACTGAGTCCGTCGGTCTTTACATCCTCAAATTTATTATCAAATTCAAGGATTTTGCCCTTGCCAACTGACACAAGAGGGGAATGACGGTTAATAATTTCATATTTGCCCATCTCGACGCATTGTACAGCGTGAAGATTTCTGCTACCGTTATTTGTAACTTCTTGTGGATTCACAAGACAACCCAGCTTTTTAAGTTTGATATCATCGGCAGGGAAAATATGCATATAAATCGCTTCCGTAAGTCTGTTTGCATCCTTTTGATACCAAGAAACATCCACATTCAAGCCGTTTTCTGTGAGTGTATAAATCACCTGAACAATGCGAGGTGCACCAAGGTCATCGCACAACTTTTTGTCGCACACAAGATTTACAATCACCTGTGTCTCATTTGCACACATTTTCTCAACTGAATATGCAAATCTTCCTGACGGATATTTACCTTCAACACGATTCATACCGGGTCTTGCAAAGTCTCCAAGTGCCCATACAGCAGTTTCTTCTAAATTTCTCGAATAGTGAGAGAGCCAGTATTTGTAATCCGCATTACAGAATGAACGATAAGTAATAATTGGCTCGTCGTTTGCTCTTATGATTTCTTCGTTACCATATTTAAGTAAGCCAATACCGCCATTTTTGTTGATTTTAAGCGCCCATTCACCAGTCTGAATAAAGTCAGCATTCTTTGCAGAAAAAGTTATAGGTGTAGCAGGAATAAGTTTCCTAATTTCTGCTTTCGCAATCGCTTTATGCTCATCACTCAAAGAGTTAACAGCAAGGTCGATATACGCTCTTTGTTCAGCCCAGCTTTTTTCAATAACCGAGTAATAGCCACGCTTTCTTCGTCCATCAAAAAGACTTACAAACGGAAGCATACTCTGTGGCAAATCGCAGAAAAGATGATTGAATTTAACCTTGTCACCTTTTCTTGCTTTTTTGAATTCCTTTTTAAGATAATTACCGTAATCAGAAAAATATGTCTTTGAATCCATACCACAAGTATGTTCGGCTGTGCAAATAATTGCATCAACAAAATTCTTGTATTCGTCAGAATTTCTATCTAAACTACCATTTTCAAGCCATTCGTTTTTAAGACTTATTAATGTTCGAAGTGATGCAGATTTGTATGGGTCCGTGGCACTGCCGTGAATCCAAGTGTCACCCATTTCACCTGTGAAAACAGGAAGTTTTTCACGAACCTCCCAGATTACCTTTGCAAAGTCGTCAATCGTACCTGCAGTAATTTCATAATCAGGGTATTCACTCTGTATTTTACTGATTTTATCAAGAACTTTTTGTGGTGACGGAGCACCGTGATTGTCAAGTGTATGGTCAAAATAGAGCACCTCTTCAACTAAGTCGCATTTGAATGCTCCGCCATAGTCACCTGAATAAATAACAACGATTTCGTCATCACCATTCTTCCACACAAAACAAGGCGGAACGTCCACAAGAGCTGATGCACCATTAACACCGATATGCAAAAGCTTAATTCCGTGTTTTGCTAAAATCGAAACAAGACCCTTTGTATGACCGGGAACATCTGTCATTTTAGCAGAAATCGTCTTTGTTCCACGGATTTTATCAAGGTCATCCACAAGTGACAGACCATAATCAAGAGAATCTACATCAAGCAATTCGGTATGAGTTGTGAATGGCATTGCGTGTGGCACAATGTTGCCATCCTTAATTGCT